>NZ_CAIJDS010000037.1:0-71434 GCF_903819475.1 Rhodococcus sp. UFZ-B548 | reverse complement strand
AGAGACCAGCAGCATGAAATCAGCACACGCCCCGCTCAAATGCGGAGAGCCCGTTCAATGGGCCTATGCACAAGCGGGCGTTTCAATTCCGCGAACTACCTACGACCAGGCGGTCGGCGGAGCTCCGATTTCCCGGGACGATCTCCAGCCAGGTGACGTAGTCCTGTACTACGGCGGGGAACATGTGGGGATCTATGCCGGAGGCGGTGAGGTCCTTCACGCCCCGACGTCCGGGGAGTCGGTCAAACGCGCACCCGTGGACTCGATGCCATACTATCTCGCCCGGCGCTACTGACATGTATCACGTCAACTTGACAAAAAGTCATGTATCGCAACGATATTCGGGCCGTTCATCACGATCCGAATGCTTGACACTCCCCCAATGCGCGGAATGTGATGCCATCCTCTCCCCCGCGAGCGCGGTCTGCACCAGGTGTCGCGGAGCGCGGTTGGACGTAACGCGGTGTTGCGGAGACGGCACTGTCGTGTCCTGGCGAACGGTTCACGGTGACCCCACGACCGTTCTCGCCATCGTCGAATTGGACGAGGGGCCGTGGCTGTACACGTTGCTCACGGAATCCCCGCGCGCGGATGCGTCCGGACCGCTGCGAGTATTGTTTCAACGGCGAGAACTAGGTAAGCGGTACCCGGTGTTCTGCCTGTGCGGCGACGATAGGGGAGAACTGCAATCGGACTTCAGCTCCGATCTGCTGAACCATTGACCTCGCGCGAGTCACGCTCCTGCGCAGTCGATACCACCCACGCCGCGATCTGCGCTCTGGAGGTGAAACCCAATTTCGTCAGCACGTGCTCCACGTGCCCCTGTGCTGTCCGCGGCGAAATGACGAGATGCTCTGCGACAGCGCGGTTGGTCAGGCCCTGCGCAACCAGTTCCGCAACCTGCAGTTCACGACGAGTAAGTCGAATCGCCTCGGTCGACGATGTTTCCGGGACTCTGTGATGCTCGTCGAGCGCGTACGCGACAGCTTCACCCTCGGTCATCACAATTCCCCGGTGAAACTGCTTGTCGAAAGCGCCCTTACCCAATGCCTTTTGAGCATCGTTTGCCGCCTTGTCATGGTGGGGTGACAAGATCGGAAGCCCCGCGAGCCGACTCCCGACCTTCTGCCAGTACATCGCCGCAGCGCCGAGTAGAACCGCCGATTGCTTCCAATCACGTTGCGCTGCAGCAATCCACGCCAACTGTTCGATACACCACGCCGAGTTCATTGAAGCGGCCGTGGCCCGCAGACTTCGCGCCAAATGGTCACGTGCGCGCTCGAGGTCACCTCGAAACCAGTCCACAAGCCCTAGATTGCTAAGCGCCGACGCCTGATACATCACTTCGTGCGGCGGTCCGGTGATGGCAAGGGACTCGTCGAAACACTCCACCGACCGCTCCAGCGCGCCGGTAAAGATGCAAGCGAGCCCGAGGGTAATCAAGCCGGCCACTTTGTGCTCCAGATTCTCAGCTGATTGGAAAAGCGATACGGCAGCCTCCAACTTCCTGGCGGCAGTGTCGAATTCGCCGTTGAACGTGTCGACATATCCGTCCGCCCATCCAGCCAGGCCTCGAGAGCGTACATCTCCCACGACCTCGGCAAGGCGCCAACTCTCCGCTACCTGTCCGCGCGCCCGGACGAGGTCACCCTGCATCCCATGCGCTACGGCGTCGATACACAGAATTTCCACGCGATAAGTGTCCGGCTCCCCATCGGAAGCTCTCAGGGTTCGATCCGCCCAGTGCCGCGCCGAAGCGATCCGACCGCCGAGAACCCAGAATCGGTACAGCGCCGCGACCATTCGCGTCGCTGATCGCGTCTGACCCGGCGTCGAGATCGAAAACTCCAGCGCGTCGTAGACGTTGTGCAGTTCAAGACCCAGCCGTGCGATCCACGCAGCTTGCTGGTCACTGATCCACTCGGCTTCCGCACGAACGACCAGCGCTTCGAACCAATCACGGTGGCGCCATCGAAGTTCCGCGTAGTCGTTCGAGAACTCGGCCTTCTCTCGTCCGTACTCCCGGAGTAGATCGAGAAGGTGGTATCTGACTGAGCCGTCGATCTCCTCACGAATGAGGATGGACTTCTCGACCAACGCAGTGACGAGATCGAGCACTTCCGTCGAACTCGAATCCTGCCCGCAAACACCCTCGGCAGCATCGAGATCGAACCCACCCGAGAACACCGACAGCCTCGCCCACAACCGTTGTTCACGCGGTGAGCACAAGTCGTAACTCCAATCGATCGACAATCGCAGGGTCTGCTGACGACTGGGAACATCACGCCCACCGGAAGTCAACAGGCTGTAACGATCAGAAAGCCGATACATGATCTGCTCCGCCGACATAGATCGCAGCCGAGCAGCAGCCAACTCGATCGGCAACGGCAATCCGTCCAGATCGTGGCAGATACGGGCAACGGCATTCCGGTTCCCTTCGGTCAACACGAAACCCGGCACCACAGTCGCAGCTCTTTCTGCGAACAACAAAACAGACTCGTACCGAGCCAGTCCGTCGAAAGCGCGCGGCCCCCGCAGTTCCGGCGTAGTGAGAGAAGGAACCCGCATCACCACCTCACCGCCCACACCCAGAGACTCTCGCGACGTCGCCAGAATCTTCACACCAGCACACCGACGCAAGATCGCCCCGGCAAGCCGGGCAACCGAATCCACCAGGTGTTCACAGTTGTCGAACACCAACAGCAGACTCCGATCGGCGCAAAATTCGATCAAAGCGCGCAGCGGATCAGACGACGAAACCGGCCGCACCCCCAAAGTCACGGCGACATAATCCGCGAGCAGATCCGGATCCGACAACTCCCCCAACTCCACCAACCAGGTACCGTCGCTGAACACCCGCTGCAGCGCACCCGCAAGCCGAATCGCGAGACGTGTCTTGCCCACGCCCCCGACGCCGGTCAGCGTCAACAAACGGGACGACTCGAACAATCTTCTGGCATCGGCCAACTCACGCCGCCGACCGACAAAACTCGTCAACTCCAACGGCAAGTTACCGACAACCCGATGATCGGCTTCTGCACGCACAGCGGATGCCATCGACCGACTCGCTTTCTGCGATTCCACTCCAAAACCAACGCTACCCCCGCGAACTGCACCCGAGAAGCGCTCACCACTGCCCGCGATCTCAGCCTCGGGAGTCGGTCTCCTGCTCGGTCGACACGAACCACGCCGCGATCTGCGCTCTGGAGGTGAAACCCAATTTGGTCAGCACATGCTCCACATGACCCTGAGCCGTACGAAGCGAGATCACGAGATGTTCCGCGATAGCGCGATTGGTCAGGCCCCGCGCAACGAGTTCCGCAACTTGCTGCTCACGACGAGTCAGGTGAGGTGCCTCAGTTGACGATGAACCCGGAACACTGCGACGCTCGTCGAGCGCATACGCGACAGCTTCACTCTCGGACATCACAAATCCGTTGCGAAACGACTTGTCGAAAGCACTCTTACCCATAGCCCTACGAGCAGTCTCTGCCGCAGTGTCGTGATGCGGCGACAAACCCGGCAGGCCCGCCAGCCGACCCCCGACCTTCTGCCAATACATGGCTGCCGCGCCGAGCAGAACCGCGGAATTCTTCCAATCGCGTTGCGTTGCAGCAATCCACGCCAGTGGTTCGATACACCACGCCGAGTTCATCGGGGCATCGAGAATTCTCAGACTTCGCGTCAAATAATCACGTGCGTCATCTAATTCACCTCGGAGCCAGCCCACGAGCCCGAGGGTTCCCAACGCAAAAGCCTGGAACATGACTTCGTTGGCGGGCACGGTGATCGCGAGAGTCTCTTCGTTGCACTCCACCGAGCGATCGAGGGCCCCGGAAAGAAAGTACGCGATCCCCAGGGTGTCCAGGCCGATCACCACATGCAGCAGATTTTCGTCCAATCGAAACAGCGTCAACGCGGATTCCAACTTGGCTGTAGCGGTATCGAAGTTGCCTCTGAACGTATCGACGTATCCGTCACCCCATGCCGCGAGACCGCGTGAGCGTACGTCCGCCAAGGCATTCGCCAGGAGCCAACTCTCGTCGACCAGCGCTTGTGCCCGTTCGAGTTCCCCCTGCATCGCGTGATTCACAGCGTCGATGGCCAAGACATCAACGCGGAACGGGTCGAGCTCCCGATCCTCTGTATTCAGAGCTCGATCCGTCCAATACCGTGCCTGCACAAGCAATCCACCAGAAAGCCAGAATCTGTACAACGCAGCGACCATTCGCGTCGCAGATCGCGCCTCTCCGGTAGTGGAAATCGAAAACTCCAGCGCGTCGTAGACGTTGTGCTGTTCACGACCCAGCCGTGCGATCCACGCCGCTTGCCGGTCACTGATCCACTCGGCTTCCGCACGAACAACCAGCGCTTCGAACCAATCACGGTGGCGCCGTTGAAGTTCCACGTAGTCGTTCGAGATCTCGGCCTTCTCTCGTCCGTACTCCCGAAGGAGGTCGAGCAGGTGATAGCGAACGGTGCCGTCGATCTCCTCACGAATGAGGATGGACTTCTCGACCAACGCAGTGACGAAATCGAGCACTTCCGTCGAACTCGAATCCTGCCCGCACACTCCCTCGGCAGCGTCCAGCTCGAACCCGCCGGAAAATACTGTCAGCCGACCCCACAGCTGCTGCTCCGGAGGCGAGCACAAGTCGTAACTCCAATCGATCGACAAGCGGAGAGTCTGCTGACGACTCGGTACGTCGCGTCCACCAGAAGTCAAAAGGCGGTAACGATCCGAGAGCCGATCCATGATCTGCTCCGCCGACATACCGCGCAGGCGAGCGGCCGCCAACTCGATCGGAAGCGGGAGTCCATCCAGGTCGTGACAGATATGAGCAACGGCGCGCTTGTTCTCCTCAGTGAGGGTGAAACCGGGGACGACTGAAGCCGCACGCTCGGTGAACAACGACACGGATTCGTACTGGGCAAGTCCCTCGTATTCGCGCGGCTGTTGCTGCGGTGTGGTGAGCGAGGGAACGCGCATCGTCACCTCACCGCCCATTCCCAACGATTCTCTGCTCGTCGCCAAGATCTTGACACCGGCACACCGCCGTAGGATCGCACCGGCAAACAGAGCGACGGCATCGACCAGATGTTCGCAGTTGTCGAGTACCAACAGCAGACTGCGATCGGAGCAGTAGTCGATCACAGTGTGCAGCGGGTCCGACGAGGACACCGGCCGCACCCCCAAAATCACGGCGACATAATCCTCGAGGAGTTCTGGATCCGTCTGCTCGCCCAACTCCACCAACCACGCGCCGTCTCGGAACACCCGCTGGAGCGCGCTCGCAAGCCGGATCGCGAGCCGCGTCTTGCCGACACCTCCGATACCGGTGAGCGTCAATAAACGGGACGACTCGAACAATCTTCTGGCTTCGGCCAACTCACGCCGTCGGCCGACAAAACTCGTCAGCTCCAAGGGCAAGTTGCCGACAACTCGCTGGTCGGCTTCTGATCGCACAACGGATGCCATCGACCGACTCGCTTTCTGCCAACCACTACAAATCAACGCTACCCCCGCGTTCGTCGCCCTGAGCAGCGCTCACTTGTGCTTCGTCATCGCAGTCGAAATGTCGGCCCCTCACAGATGCGATTCACGACGGCCATGCCGGTGTCACGCGCCCGAAACAACGGATTTCTACCCTGGCAGCGACGAGAAGGGAGACCGACATGCCACCGCGCCGTAGATCGGTACTACTGACGCAACTGGTAATCGATGCTCCCGGCAGTCCACAACAAACGATCCTCGACGAACTGCGCCGAGTGATTCTGTCGGGTTCGGCGCCTCCGGGTACCCCGATCCCTCTCGGCGACGTGGCTGATGTGTTCGGGGTCAGCCGAATACCAGTGCGGGAATCGCTGAAGACCCTGGTCGGAGAGTCGTTGGTCGACCACCGCCACCAATTCGGCTACACCGTTGCTCAGTTGACGCCGGCAGAACTGCGCGAGATGTACATCGTCCGCGAAACTCTCGAATCAGCTGCATTGGCCGTCGCCGTCGAACAGGCCACCGAAGAGGATCACGAACACGCCGTCGAGGTGAATTCCCGTCTGGAGATCGCGTTGCGCTACGACGACTCTCAGTCCTATCACTGTGAGAGCCGAAACTTTCACCTCGCACTGACCCGACCGTCGCAAATGCTTCGACTTCTGCACATGTTCGAAGCTGCCTGGAACATCACCGAACCGGTACAGCCGATGGTCCATGTTGCCGGCGTCGATCGCCAGGTTCTGCACTCCGATCACACCGCGATGCTGGACGCATTCCTGCGTCGAGACGCAGCCGCGCTTCTGAGTGCTTCCGAAATCCATCATCGCCGACTCAACACCGTGATCGCGACTCTGCCCACAGACACCGGCCTACTGGCCGAGAAAGATATACCGATTGCGCAATAGCTGTGCAACACAGCGTCGATACCTTTCTCTCAACACAGTTTTCATCACTGACGCTGAGAGCTCGTGCACTGTCCGCTGATTTCCTGCACTGATGCACAGGAGCTGTCATGACCGACATTCTTCCGTCCCGAACGACCACTACCCCTACTCCCCCAAAGGAAACCGGCTCGGCCGACCTCGTCGAAGCCGCGGGCCACCCTGTCGGCGGCGGACTGATCAAACCGGGCTACGACCCTCGTTTGACCAACGAGGATCTGGCGCCGCTTCGCAAGCAGACCTGGTCGTCGTACAACATCTTCGCCTTCTGGATGTCCGACGTACACAGCGTCGGCGGATATGTCACTGCCGGTAGTCTTTTCGCACTGGGATTGGCCAGCTGGCAAGTACTCGTCGCCCTGCTGGTCGGTATCACGATCGTTTACTTCTTCTGCAATCTCGTCGCCAAGCCCAGCCAAGTTACCGGCGTACCGTATCCGGTGATCTGCCGCAGCGTGTTCGGTGTCCTCGGCGCGAACATCCCGGCAATCATTCGTGGCCTGATTGCCGTGGCCTGGTACGGGATTCAAACCTTCCTCGCTTCGGCAGCCCTCGATGTCGTACTGATCAAACTCTTTCCGTCACTCGCACCGTATGCCGTCGTCGAAGACTACGGATTCGCCGGACTCTCCGCACTGGGCTGGGGAAGTTTCATGCTCCTGTGGGTACTTCAGGCCTGCGTCTTCTGGCGAGGCATGGAATCGATCCGCCGCTTCATCGACTTCTGCGGGCCGGCTGTGTATGTCGTGATGTTCATGCTGTGCGGGTACCTCATCTACCAGGCAGGCTGGAGCGCTGTCGATCTCACACTCGGCGACGTCAAGTACTCCGGTTTCGACGCCGTGCCGGTCATGCTCGGTGCGATCGCTCTGGTTGTCTCGTACTTCTCCGGACCGATGCTCAACTTCGGTGACTTCTCCCGCTACGGGAAGTCGTTCGCTGCAGTCAAGAAGGGCAACTTCCTCGGTTTGCCATTGAACTTCCTCGTATTCTCGGTGTTGGTCGTCGTCACGGCGTCGTTGACACTGCCGGTGTACGGCGAACTGATCACCGATCCCGTCGCAACAGTGGCACGAATCGACAGCACCTTCGCCATCGTCCTCGGCGCACTCACCTTCACCATCGCCACGATCGGCATCAACATCGTGGCCAACTTCATTTCCCCGGCCTTCGACTTCTCCAACGTGAGCCCGCAGAAGATCAGCTGGCGCGCCGGCGGGATGATCGCGGCGATCGGCTCGATCCTCATCACCCCGTGGAACCTCTACAACAATCCCGACGTCATCCACTACACGCTCGAAACCCTCGGAGCCTTCATCGGTCCGCTGTTCGGAATCCTGATTGCCGACTACTACCTCGAGCGCAAGCAGAAGGTGATCGTCGACGAACTGTTCAGCATGTCGCCGACCGGAACCTACTGGTACAGCAAGGGATACAATCCTGCTGCAGTGATCGCCACCGTGGTGGGAGCCGTCGTCGCAATGGTCCCGGTCCTGGGCAAGGACCTCACCGGGATGTACACCGCAGCGCAGTACAGCTGGTTCATCGGTTGTGGGCTCGGATTTGCCGTCTACTACCTACTCGCCACGCGCACTTCCCTGGCTGTCCGGAATGCTTCTTCTCCCGACACTGTGACGGTCGACTGATCGTCATGAGAATCAAGGTGATCAACCCCAACACCACGTGGGCGATGACCGCCAAGATCGAGGAATGTGCCCGGGCCGTCGTAGGCTCGGGCACATTCGTCGAGGCCGTCAGCCCTGCGATGGGTCCCGCGTCGATCGAAAGCCACTACGACGAAGCTCTCAGCATCCCCGGAATCCTGGCCGAGATCGCCGCCGGAGAAAAGAACGAAGTCGACGGCTACGTCATTGCTTGCTTCGGTGACCCAGGCCTGGATGCAGCCAGAGAGCTGGCCGAGGGCCCCGTCGTAGCTGTTGCCGAAGCGGCAATGAACTACGCAAGTTTCCTGGGACGCGGATTCAGCATCGTGACCACCCTCGGTCGAACACGCGGCCGCGCAGCCGATCTGGTGGACCGGTACGGCATGCAGGCTCGGTGCCGGGGTATCCACTCCTGCGAGATTCCGGTTCTGGAACTCGATCGTGATCCCGACGCGCGAAAGGTGATCTTGGAAGCCTGTTTCGACGCATTGGAGCAAGACGACTCGGACGTCCTCGTGCTGGGTTGCGCCGGCATGGCGGACCTGTGCCAGGACTTGTCCGACGAACTCGGTGTCCCGGTAGTCGACGGCGTTGCCGCTGGGGTCACGATGGTTCAATCGTTGGTCACCCTCGGACTGTCGACCAGTGCGCGCGGCGAGTTCGCACGGCCACTGCCCAAAATCTACACCGGCACACTGACACCGTTCTCGCTGTGAACGCGCCCGAGCGAGAGTCGAGCACCAATCGTCACCAGTGCCAGGACCGCGAACAATACTCCGGCCCAAACTAATTGGCGGGTTTCGAAATGCGCGAGAAACAGTCCACCGACCGCAGTTCCAAGCGTGATCCCCAAGTTGGAGAACGAGATGAAAAGGCTGTTGCCGAATTCAGGCGCGTCGACTGCGTCTCGCCCCATCCAACTCTGCGAAACCACCAGTCCACCGGAATGCACTACACCCCAAACCAACACGGCTACAACCATCGCACCGAAGTACGGGCCTGCCAGATAGAGCATCACGTAGACGACGATGTACAGCAAGGGAAAAGCCACAACCGTGCGCACCACACTCTTGGCGAGCACCGCCCCGAAGACGAAGTTGCCGAAGATCATCACGACACCGAAAGCCAAGAGCATCGCGCTGATCCACGATCCGCTCATGCCCGTCACTCCGCCGAGGTATTCGGCGAAGTATCCGTACACCGAGAACATGGCTGCGAAGACGAAGGTGACGGAAAGGATGGTCAACCACACGCGCGGCCGGCGAAGGATCCCGACCTGTGCGCCGTACGACAGGCGTTGTGTCACCGGAGCCGAGGGCAGAAGTACGACAATCCCGAGAAACGCGAGAACGTTGACCACGGCACCGAAAACGAAAGCCGTGGACACCGAGAAGTTCTCGGCCAGATACGACGTCAGCGGTACACCGAATGCGAATCCTACTGTGACACCCGCAAATACTTTCGTCACAGCTGCAGTTGCTTCCTCCGGTGGCACCAGTCGAACTGCACTCGCGAGTGCGAGCGCGAAGAAGACCGGGTGAACCACGGCGGGAATGATCCGAAATACAAACATCACCTCGAAACTCGACGTGCTCGCGTACACCATGTTGGAGACCACAAAGACTGCAATCGCCACCAACAGAACGGTTTTCCTGTTGATTCCCGAGGTGATCAGCGTCGTGAACGGACCGGTCACCGCCACGACGAGCGCAAACACACCGACCAACCATCCGGCAGTGGACGCGGTGATACCGAACTTTTCGCTGACCTGAGGCAGAACCCCGATAATGCCCATCTCCGTAGTGATGATTCCGAATACACCCAACGCCAGAACCGGTATCAACAATTTCGACTTCACGACACACTCCTTACTACTACGCCACACAAGACAGATAGATATCTAGATATATAGATATGTTTGATTGAGCAAAACCGGCCGACGAAGGCAATCCGACCGCTACAGCTTTTCGCGAACGAATTCCCTGAACTCGCCGATCACGGTTTCGTTTCGTCGGTAGTACGTCCACTTCCCGATGCGCTCGGACTCGAGCAGACCCACATCTTTCATGCCCTGCAGGTACCCCGAGATCACCGACTGGGCAAGTCCCGATCGCCCCTGAATGTCACCGACACAGACTCCGATGTGAAACCCGAGATCCTGTTGCGTGTACGAGTCCTCGTCGAAATACTTCGCCGGATGCGCGAGCCACTCCAAGATCTGCAGACGAGTCGGGTTGGACAGCGCCTTGAAGATCGCCAAAGCATCCATGGACCGCACCCCTTCTCTCCGCCAACCGGAACGCATCTACTTTTGTGGATATGTTTGGCGAAGTCAAGCCCGATTCGGACGCAAAGCTACGTACGTCACATCGACGCATTCGAAGTGAGCTGTGCCACTTACGTTTCGACGACCTGCGGAAATCTCAGCGCCGACTTTCTATCTGTGACGACTTGTTTATAGTTATCGCCAACAACGAATTGCCGGAAGTTTCCGGTTCGCCCGAGAATGCTCGCGGGTGAACACAATTCGCTCAACACCAGCCGTACCCGGCTAGTCATTCGGGAGTCGAACCATGAACACACCGCATCAGTTCAGGGCCGTCCCCACATGGTGATGTCGAAGCTCGCCAAGTGGCAGCTGGTCGCACTCGTCGTGGTTGCGCTCCTGGGTTTGATCTATGTCGGAGCGAAATACGTACGGCTGGACAATCTTCTGGGATTCGGCCAATACACGGTCAAAACCGAACTGGCGACGTCCGGTGGCATCTTCACCAACGCCGAAGTGACCTATCGCGGTGTACCCGTCGGACGCGTCGGCGACATGTCGCTCACGTCCGACGGAATCGAAGTCGACCTGTTGATCGACAGCAGTGCTCCACAGATTCCGGCATCCGCGCGAGCCGTGGTGGCCAATCGCTCAGCCATCGGTGAGCAGTACGTCGACCTTCAGCCCGATACCGACCAGGGCCCGTTCCTCGAAGACGGCTCGGTGATCGCCGTGGGCGAGACCACCACGCCGATCCCCATCGAGAACGTCTTGACCAGCGCCAACGGTCTGGTGCACTCCGTTCCGGTCGACGCACTCCACACCGTCGCGAAGGAACTCGGCGCGGCATTCAACGGCAAGGGCGAAGATCTGCAGGTACTTGCCGACTCGCTGTCGGGGATTTCCCAGTCGGGCCTCGACACCCTTCCCCAGACCCTCGGACTGATCCGTGACAGCCAGACGGTACTCACGACGCAATCCGATCAATCGTCGGCGATCAAGCAGTTCAGCACCGACCTCGACGCACTGGCTGCGCAATTGCGCACCAGCGACCCCGACATCCGACGCGTGATCGACAACGGCATACCGGCCAGCGAACAAGTCGGCTCTCTCGTCACCGAAGCCGGCCCCGCGCTAACGACCAACCTCTCCAACCTCTCCGCCGTTGCAGCGGCAGCCGCCCCGACACTGCCCTCGCTGCAGCCCTTCCTGCTCTTCCTGCCTGCGCTCGCCGGGGCGGCGCCCACCGTTGCCCCGGGAGACGGCACAGTACATCTGGGCTTGGTACTCGAGACCAACAACCCGCTATCGTGCACCGTCGGTTACGAAGGGACCATGGCGGTCCTCGACGAGATGAAGCGCAAAGACCCGAACTTCGACGACACGACGCAGAACTTCCCGTTGAACACAGCCGCCAACTGCCAGGCACCCCAGGGCAGCGAAACGGGAGTTCGGAGCGCCAACCGCATCGCGTTCGCCGACCCGAACACCTCGCAACCGTGGGACAGCAAGCCCAAGGTGGACCCGGACAAGCTCAACCTGAACCCGATTGCCACTCAACTCGCACCGATGCTCGGTGCCACCCCGAAGTAGCCGCAAACAACTGGCACCGTCGACCCTCCGCGACGATGATGATGTGATGTCGCAAGGAACGCCTGAGAGGACGTCACGAAGTTTCGAGGAACTTGTCGCCGAAGCCGAATCCGCCTCCGTCGACGGGTGGGACTTCTCGTGGCTCGACGGGCGCGCCACGGAGCAGCGTCCGTCGTGGGGGTATCAGAGGTTGATGGGTGAACGTCTCGGTGGCGCCGGCGCTGCGCTGGACATCCAGACCGGCGGCGGCGAAGTCCTCGCCGCTGCACCGACACTCCCGCCGGTGATGGCGGCAACCGAATCCTGGCCACCGAACGTAACCAAGGCCACCGCGCTTCTGCGTCCCCGAGGTGTGGTGGTGGTCGCGGATCCGGACGAGCCACCGCTACCGTTTGCCGATTCGGCTTTCGATCTGGTGACCAGTCGACACCCTGCGACGGTGTGGTGGGCCGAGATCGCTCGGGTACTCGAACCGGGAGGAACGTACTTCGCTCAACATGTGGGTCACGCCAGCGTGTTCGAACTCGTCGAGTTCTTCCTCGGTCCTCAGCCGCAGGCTCGTCGCGGACGGCACTACGTGGACGAAAGCGCCGACGCGATTGCGGCCGGGCTCACCGTCGTCGACCTTCGTTTCGAGCGGCTGCGCATGGAATTCTTCGATATCGGCGCCGTTGTCTACTTCTTACGCAAGGTGATCTGGATGGTTCCGGGATTCACCGTCGCGCAGTATCTGGACCGGCTTCGGGAACTCGATCAGCAGATCCGTCGCGACGGATCTTTTGTCGCGTACTCGAGTCGATTTCTGATCGAGGCGCGCAAATAGCCCCGCATTACGCGGGGTGAATGGTCTTCCAGTGCTCGGCGATGTCGATTCGCCGCGTGATCCAGACCTTTTCGTGTGACTGCACATGGTCCAGGAAACGCTCGAGGGCGGCAGCTCGGGCAGGGCGGCCGACTATGCGGCAGTGCAACCCGACGGAGAGCATCTTCGGTGATCCGGCCGTTCCCTCCGCATACAGCACGTCGAAGGCGTCACGTAGGTGCGCAAAGAACTGATCGCCGCTGGGAAATCCTGCTGGAGAGGCGAAACGCATGTCGTTGGTATCGAGCGTGTACGGAACGACGAGATGCTTCACCGACTCTGTGCCACGCGGAACGTCTACCCAGTACGGCAGATCGTCGGCGTACGAATCGGAGTCGTAGACGAAGCCGCCGTGCTCGACCACCAATTCGCGGGTGTTCGGTGAATCGCGTCCGGTATACCAACCGAGAGGCGCCGAACCCGTCAGATCTTGCAGAATCTGGACTGCCTCGGCCATGTCGGCGCGTTCACGCTCGATGTCCACGGATTGGTAAGACTTCCAACGTAATCCGTGACACGCGATCTCGTGACCCAACTCCTGAAAAGCACTGACTGCTTCCGGGTTACGCTGCATTGCCCGCGCCACCGCAAAGACCGTGAGAGGCAGGTTTCGCCGCTCGAAGGTCCGCAGGACACGCCACAACCCGGCCCGGGAGCCGTACTCGTACAGCGATTCCATGCTCATGTGTCGATTCGGAAATGCCTCCGCCGGAGTCATTTCCGACAGAAAAGTCTCCGAAGCCGCGTCCCCGTCGAGGACGTTGTTCTCGGCTCCCTCTTCGTAGTTGAGTACGAACTGAACCGCTATCCGCGCGTCGCCGGGCCAGTGCGGATGCGGCGGATGAGGGCCGTACCCCACCATGTCCCGGGGATAGTCGTCGCGCGGATAGTCGCTCATGGCAACAACTTTACCGTCAGCGCCCGGAGATCACAGCGCGAGCAGCGTCGGTGAGTACGCCGAATACTCTCAGCCGCGCCAGGCCACCGTCCGGGAAGATGTCCAGACGGACATCGGTGACCGGAACTTCGGAATCGATCGGAAAGCGATGGCGCGTGTCCGGACGCAGCGTCGTACGCGGCAAAAGTTCGATCCACTCCCCTTCCGGAGTTCGGCCGGTCAGAGCGCCCTCACCTGGACTGTTTCCGAGGAAGTACGAGGTGTCGATCTCGACGAAACTCAACACGCCTTCACCCGCGAGTTGTACTTGCACCCAGTCGTTTCCGTCGCCGCGGCGCCTGGCGGTCTCCCACCCGTCCCCCATCGAAGCAGCGCGTCCGGGGAACAGAATGTTCTGCGGTGAGCTGTAGAACATGTTGGAGCAATCGGTCACGCGGCCACCGTTTTCGAGTGCTGCGAGGTCCAACGGCCCGGCATCGAGGAAACGCGGGTCTGGCCGCGCTTCACCGTGAACACGAAATCTCGCAACGCCGCCGTCCGGATAAATGGTCAGCTTGACGTGCGTCCATCGATCCTCCGAAACCACCGAGAACGGATTCTCCGAGTCACCGTGCACGGTCGAGCGTTCGACGATGGTTGTCCACTCGCCGGATCCGGCCAGGTCGACGGGATCCGGATACCCGTCGACGGAGATTGCTTCCACCGAGATCTCGGGCGGGTAATTGCCCTTGAACCACGCGGTGTCGACCACGACGCCTCGCACCACTCCAGGAACACCGAGGCGCACGATCGCCTCGTCATGGCCTGCCACACGGCGACGACGCGTCTCCCAACCGTCGTACACCTGCCCCTTGTGTCCGAACGTCGCCGGCTGGTATCCGGCTTTACCTGGTCGGATCAGGGCCTCGCGCTCGGCGAATGCCTCGTCGTTCGCCCAGATGACGGCTCCGCCGAGGGTGCGCAGTGCCAGGTCGGGCAGCAAGGTGAATTCGGTGGTGCTCATCGGTCAGTGTTCTCCTGTGATCGGTGTGGTGCGTCCTACGAGGTGGTGGAGTGCGTTGGTGTCCGCGCTCGGGGCGAGCCGGAGAACGTCGGATTCTGGATAAGCCCCCGCGTCGAGCCCGCGCAGTACCACCGCTGCCAGCGCCTGGGCAGTTGCAGGTTCGTCCATCACGTCGCCACCTTGGCGCCCCAGGTACGACTGGATGCGCGGGGCAGCGGCGCCGAGTGCGTTGCGGTAGAAGCCGAACGTGGCGAGCCAGCGGGTGACCAGATGCCCGGGGTGCATGTCCCACCCCTGGTAGTAACCGCGTTCAAGGGACCGCGTGACGAGACGATGGTGCCGAGTGATCGCGTCGCGGATCGCCGTGGCGCTCCCGACGGGCGCGACCTGAGTTGACCCGTCGCACACCCAGACGCCGGTCTGCGCGGCAGCAGCCAACATGAGAGCCTTTGCGTGGTCTGCCACCGGATGTTCGAGCGACTGATGACGCGATGCAATTCCGCAAGCCGCACTGTAATCGTAAGTGCCGTAATGCAAACCGGTCAGACGGCCGGCACCGCGATGGATGGCCTGAGCAACTGCCACAGTTCCGTCGGCAGCGATGACCGCCTGCGGGCTCTCGATCTGCAGCTCGAACCGAAGCGAACCGGTCTCGAGTCCGTGCGCCTTCTCCAGTTCTTCGCAGAGCGCCACCGTCGCCGTGACCTGCTCCACCGCGCGCAGTTTGGGAACGGTGAAGACAAATCCGTCCGGCACTCCGCCGGCCGCGTCGAGCACAAGCTCGAGCGTCCTGATCGAGCGTCGACGCTCACCGGCCGGCAGCCCTTTGAACCTGATGCCGCCCCAGTTCGGCCCGGCAGGATCAGCGCTCAACGCTGCAAGTGTCCGCCCGGCCGACGTCGCTGCTGCGTCTTCTTCTTCGTCGCTGCGGCGTCCGTACCCGTCCTCGAAATCGATCCGAAAGTCTTGGACCGGCTTGCGGCCGAGTTGAACTCGCACAGCTGCGAGCGCATTCTCCGTGTCGAGATCGGCGAACACATGCGCATGGGAATCGAGCAGCGCGATCGCCTGCTCACCCCAGAGACGAGGGGTGTCGACGGTTGCATCCGCGGCACTGACGTAAATCGTGTGCACGGGCTGGATCTCGTCACGGTTTCCCGGGTACTGGGCCGCGAGCCGCTCGTCCACCGGATCCAGAAGTCCGTCCAGACGATCGTGGACGGCGGCGGAGAGTCGGGATTCTGTCATCGGACGATCTTCGCAGAACGTCCGCGAGCCCGCAGGTTCTCACGCCGCCGATCCAGTCCGGGTCAGCGACCCCCGACGAACGGAACGTTGACGAAGCTCGGCCGATCCGCAGCCAATTCGATGTGCTGCGGCTTCAGTTGGCTGTCGGCAAGCATCGGCCCGAGCGCCAGGTATCGCGGCACGCTGGCAGCGTAGACGTCGACGCGGAGCCGGTGACCGGGTTGTAGCACTGCGTCCGTCGGGAGCATGTTGATGTCGACGGCGGTGACCTCACCGGGAACCACCGGCTGACGCGTGTCGATCGTCAGATAGTGGTGCGGTTCACTGTAGTCACCGTTGGCCGAGCGAGTGCTCTTGGAATCGTCGACCGCCCGGAGCGACGCAGTCAGAGCGCCGTTCGTGATCGGTGTCGATGTTCCGTCCGGCGCTACGTCGTTGACCGTCGCTGCCCAGAATCCGTCCGTCGCGTCCAGGACTGTCTCGAGGTGGACGTTGATCGGGCCCGAGAGTGAGGTCGGCTCCGTGACTGCCTCACCGGTGAACGTCAGACCCTCCGCTTCCTGGAATCGGGAATCCTTGGAACACGACGCACCGAGCACCACGGAGATCCCGGCAGTGCCCTGAGTTCCGTCACCGGAGCAGAAGCCTCGCAGTCCGGGTGCGACTGTCAATCGCGCTGCGGCACTGGGCTGGTCACTGGTCAGTGAACCGTCGTAGGCCGCGTGTGCGGCAGTTCCGCTGGGCGCGGAGTTCAGATACATACGTTCGTACGTCGCGCCCGCTCGCGGGAACTGATCATCCGTGATCCATCCGCCACCTTGCTGGAACATCGTCACCGGACCGTATCGCTCGATTCCGTTGTCGATGCCCTTGAGCCACTTGTCGAACCACGCGCGTTCGAGTACGTCGAGGCGAGGCGGCGCACCGTCCTTGCCGAATCCTCCACCGGGAGTGACGTGATAGCCGTTGCCCATGATCAACTGCTTCTGCCCGGCCGGCAGATCGATTCCGTTGTAGATCCGCGGCTCGCTGTTGGCGAAGATGTCGTGCCAACCGCCGTAGACCATCGTCGGAACAGTGATGTTGCCGACGTCAGCGGATCGGTCCTGATAGAACTGACCGTCCTGTGCGACTTGCAGAGTCGACGGTGACACGTCCTCGATTCTCTGGGCCGTCATCGCTTGTACCAGTTCAGGAATCAGGGTGCCGGGATCCTCGAGGCGGCTCGCCAACCACAGTGGATCGAAGTTGCCTTGCAGGATGTCCTGAACGTTCGGAATGAGTTTGAGCCCGTTGACCGCGGTCAGCCACAACGGCATGAACCCGACTCCGAGTCCGCCACCGGTTCCGACGATGTCGCGTAGCAGATCGTTGCCTGGTTCGACCGGGAAGATTGCCTTCAACGCAGGCGGATTGTTACTCGCGGCCTGTACGGAGTTGATCGCGGAGTACGAGATTCCGGCCATCCCCACTTTGCCGTCGGACCACCCCTGCTTGCTCATCCAATCGATGACTTCGACCGAATCCTGTTGCTCGCGCTTGCCGAGCACGTCCCAATTACCTTGGGAGAAGCCGGTTCCACGTGCGTCGACCACTACCTGCGTGTATCCGTTCTGGACCAGATCACGGTTGACGCCGAGAACCCTGGCGCCTCCGCCGGCAATGACGCCCGTCAACTCCGAGACTCCGTCGAACGGCGCCGCGAGGTCGAGCGAGTTCGCCACGTCCATCAACGTCTCACCCACCTGCGGGATCGACAGAGCTGAATCCACCAACGTGTCCAGCAGTTTCGTGTACGGAGTTATGTTGAGGACCGAAGGCGCCTTCGATTCCACAGCGCGCCCGGACGCATCCGCCGGTCGGTACACATTTGCCTGCAGAACCGTGCCGTCACTCATCGTGATGGGTACGTCCCACTCGACGGAGACGCCCGGATACTGCGGCGCAGTCTCCGTGGCCGCGAGCCAGGTCTGTCCGTCCGACCCTCCCGTCGGATCCGCGGAAGCGACGGCGCTCGGCACCGTCAATCCCACGACGCACAGCCCCACCGCAATCGTTGTCGACCTTCGACGTAGAAGTCGTGTCCTCACGAAAACCCCAATTTTCTGTTGTGATGACCCAGCCCTGCCCCCACGACAGTGACCGGCGTCACGAACTTACCGGATAGTAACTTCCGTCCCATATGTCGTCAATAGGTCTCGATGCCGCCCGGACGGCTAGCTTTGAAGATGTGTCACGATCTCCCCTTCCCGTCCGCGACGGCCTGAACCCGAGTCGCATCCGTCAGCCAGACGACGGCATGTGGGCGACGACGCTCGACTACCTGCTCGAACGGTTTCCCCAGGACGCCGTCCGCCTACGGGAGAAAGTCGCAGCCGGGGAGGTCGTCGACGAGAAGGGCGTCGCGATCACCGAGACGAGCGGTTTCGCCCCCCGGCGTTTCGTCTACCTGTACCGCGACGCTCCGGGCGAAGCGCGGGTGCCGTTCGAGATCGACATCCTCTATCGGGACGAAAACATCCTGGTCGTGGACAAGCCGCACTTTCTCGCGAGCACGCCCCGCGGGCGATACATCGCCGAATCGGCCTTGGTGCGGTTGCGTCGAGATCTCGATCTGCCGGAGTTGAGTCCAGCGCATCGCCTCGACCGCGTCACGGCAGGACTGCTGCTGTTCACCGTGCATCAGGCGGCCCGGCGCGGCTATCAGACCATGTTCGCCGAGCGCCGCGTCACCAAGGAATACGAGGCCATCGCGCGTTACGACGCGCAGGTGAGCACTCCCGTGGTCGTGCGCAGTCGCATCGTGAAAGAACGCGGCGTGCTCAAGGCCGCGGAGATCGAGGGTGAACCCAACAGCGAGTCGCGGATCGAACTGATCGAGACGCGAGACGGCTTCGCGCGGTACCGGTTGATTCCCCATACCGGCAAGACCCATCAACTTCGCCTGCACATGACCTCGCTCGGGCTCCCGATCCACGGCGACAACTTCTATCCCGACTTCTACGACGTTGCCGCAGAGGATTATTCGAACCCGCTGCGCCTGCTGTCGAAGGTTCTCGAGTTCGAGGATCCCACGACCGGCCGGCTGCAACGGTTCGAAAGTCGGCGGACCCTGTCCTGGCCGGACGAATCAGGCCGTGGCGACTCGCCGTAGGGACCCCGGACCCTTCCACTGCGCCTCCGATACCGGGAGGATGGAAGCGCAGACCGCACCGCAAGAGGAGACCAGATGAGCAAGACCGCCGTCGTACCCGAAGCCGTACGGGAGATCGAGCGCAAGTACGAGGCGCCGGCCGAGCAGGAAGTTCCCGCGCTGGGTGGACTTCCCGGTGTCGTCGGCGAACCGGTCCACGACTCGATACAGCTCTCTGCCACCTACTTCGACACCGCCGACTACCGGTTACTCGCCGAGAAGATCACGCTGCGCAAGCGTGAGGGCGGCGACGACGCGGGGTGGCACATGAAACTTCCCGCAGGCGAGGACACTAGAACCGAAATCCAGCTTCCCCCGGACGAGAGCACCGATGTGCCCTCGCCGCTGGCGAGTCTGATCCGGGCGGTCATCCGCGGTCACGATCTGGTGCCGGTCGCCCTGATCATCACCGATCGGGAGCGCACCAGACTCAACGGCGAAAACGGTGTTCTGCTTGCCGAAGTGGTCTCCGACACCGTCATCGCCTGCAAGGCAGACGGTTCCGGTGAGTCGACGTGGCAGGAAGTCGAGGTCGAACAAGGCGCAGGCGGGCAGGCCCTGGCCGATGCAATCGAGTCGGTTCTACTGGACGCGGGGCTCGAGCGTTCTGCGAGTCCGTCCAAACTCAAACGAGCACTGGGCACTTCGGTCACTCCATACGTCGGCCACGAGGTAACCACTGGCAAAGCGTCGAATCCGCGAATTCTGTTGCGTAATTACCTCATCGAACAACTGCGCGCACTGGTCGCCGCGGATCTCGGCACGCGCCGCGCCGACGACGAAGCCGTTCACGACTTCCGGGTCGCAGCACGTCGTATCCGCAGCGCTCTACAGTCGTACGCCGGTCACTCCCCCAAGACCGACGATCTCATCACGGATCTTCGGTGGATCGGTGGAAAGTTCGGTGACGCCCGCGACGTCGAGGTCCAGTGGGAGCGTCTTGTGGAACGACTCGGTGAAATCGACGAGATGCCCGAGCGAGAAGCAGTGCGCGCTCGAATCGACGAGTACTTCTCGGCCCGCGGTGAAACCGCGCAGGAAACCGCCCTCGAAGCGCTCGATTCCGAGCGCTACACCACACTGCTCGATCGACTCGACGAGTACGTCGGCGACCTCGAATTCGACACTGCCGCCCACCGTGTAGGAAAAAAGGCGTCGGCACGAGAGCTGGCGCATACCCTGCGCCATCTAGCTCACAAGGTCGGTAAGCGAGTCGATCACGTCTTCGATGCCGATACCCGCACCGAGCGTGACGAGCGAATGCACCGCGCACGCAAGGGCGCCAAGCGGATGAAGTACGCGATCGAGGTCATGGAACCGGTGTCGAAGAGCCGGGCCAAGCGCGCCTTGAAGCATTTCAGCCACTTCCAGGATGTTCTCGGCGAGCATCAGGATTCCGTTGTAGCCCAACATCACCTGCTCGAAATTGCTGCGGAGCAGGAGCACACCTCGCTCACCAGTTTCGGATTGGGCATGGCCTACCGACGAGAACTGGAAATCGCCGACGGGCAATCAACACTGCTCCGCAAGACGTGGAAGGAAGCCGTCAAATCAGCGTCGTCACTCTGGTGACCAGGCTGCAACCAGTCGACCGATCTCGATCATTTCAGAGGAGTAGACATGAACACACTTGCAGGACACCAGGACGTCGTCGCCGGTATCGACGGATCCGAGGCCTCGACGGCGGCGGCCCGGTGGGCAGCCTCGGTCGCGAACGCGGTGAACTCACGACTGATTCTGGCGCATGCCCTGCCGCAGGAGGGCCCGATCTACAGTCCCGCTGCAGTGATGTTGCAGTCGCAGTTCCTCAGCCAGATCCGCGAAGACGGCGAAGCGATCATCGATGCCGCCGCCGCGGTGATTTCAGCTGAATTCCCGGAACTGACCATCGAATCCGAGATCGCACCGGGCCCGGCGTCGACGCACATCCTCGAATCCTCGGGTACCGCACGCCTGATCGTGATGGGGTCGACCGGATCCGGTGCACTGCGCTCGCGGCTGCTCGGATCGACCGCACTGAAGGTGGCAAATCACGCAACCTGTCCGGTCACCGTCTGGCGTGGTTCGGCGGAGAATCCCGGTCCGGATCAACGTCCCGTCATCGTCGGAGTCGACGGAAGTGCGTTGAGCAAGAAGGCCGTCGAGTACGCGTTTCGTTATGCCGATCAGTTCGACGCGCCGCTTATCGCGGTCCACACCTGGCAGGGCTCGTCCACCTTCCGCGAAGGCGGAGCGGGAATCCTCATCGACTGGGAGGCCGTCGAGCAGGAGGAATCAGCACTGCTGGCAGAGAACCTGGCCGGCATGGCCGATCAGTACCCGGACGTGCCGGTCACCCGCATCAGTGAACCCGGCGCCGCCGCCCCCGTCATGCTCAAGTACGCCGACGATGCGCAGTTGATAGTTGTCGGAAGCCACGGCCGCAGTGCGATGGCCGCCGCCGTGATGGGCTCGACCAGCCAGAATCTGCTGCACCATGCGCCAGGGCCGGTCATGATCTGTCGCGCCTGAATTGCTGTGCGCCTTTATTAACCCCCCGCGGTTAATAAAGGCGCACAGCAGGGGTCAGGCGAGGCCCGTCCCCACCAGCTGACCTACTCCGTACGTCACAGCCATCGCGAGCGCGCCGCCGATCACCACTCTCAGCACCGCTCTGGTCTTGCGGGCTCCGCCGAGCGTCGCGCTGATCGTCCCCGTCAGTGCAAGTGCGATCAGCACTGCAAAGAAGGCGATGGGGACGCGGATACCCGTCGGCGGCAACAGAATTGCGACCAACGGGATCGCCGCACCGATCGTGAACGAGATTGCCGACGAAATCGCCGCATGCCATGGATTGGTGAGATCGTCCGGGTCGATACCCAATTCGACTTCGACGTGTGCCGCAAAAGCATCGGGCTCGGTCAATTCTTCGGCGACGCGGCGGGCCGTCTCCGGACTCAATCCCTTGTTCTCGTAGATCTCGGTCAGTTCCTGGAGTTCCGCCTCCGGTGTCTCGAGGAGTTCCTTCTTCTCCTTCTGCAGGAGTGCGCGTTCGGTGTCTCGCTGAGCGCTGACCGAGACGTACTCACCCAACGCCATGGACACAGCACCGGCAACCAGACCAGCGAAACCGGCCGTGAAGATCGCGGAGCGCTCGGTTGTGGCTGCCGCGACACCGACCACGAGGCCTGCGGTCGAGACGATTCCGTCGTTTGCCCCCAGAACACCTGCACGCAGCCAATTCAGGCGATTGTTCAAACTCGGTGCGTGAGGTTCCGATTCCCCACCGGGCGCCCCGTCGGTCAACTGCACACTGTCTCCGGACATGGCAACAGATTAGGACGATCAGTCCGGTTGCGATAGCAATCTGAGCCTGTCCTTCGCGTACTGATATATTCCCAGACAGAACCCAACCAAGCATTTGCTATGTTATGAAACGGCACACCTCTGGAGGCATTGTGAGCGCAGCACGCACCGCTTTTGTCAGCGGCGGAACCGGTGGAATCGGGTCGGCGATCGCGCTTACTCTCGCCGACCGCGGGCACGACGTCGCCTTCACCTACCGAAACAACAAGGACGCTGCCGAGCAACTGAGCGAGCAGATTCGAGCGCATGGCGTGCTCGCCCACTCGTACTCTCTCGACTTGACCGACGAGTTGTCGATCAGCTCCGCCGTCCGCGATGCGGTCAGCGATCTGGGCGCGTTGACGACACTGGTCCACGCTGCGGGACCGCACGTCCCGATGACACACCTCTCGCGCGTGACGCCGGCGTTCTTCACCGAACAACTGAACCAGGAAGCCGCGGCGTTCTTCACACTCGTCCACACCGCCCTGCCTGCGCTGCGTGCATCTTCGGGTTCGGTGGTAGCGGTGACAACCGCGGCAACGGATCGTTTTCCCGTGCGCGACGGACTCTCCGCAGGCACCAAAGGGGCTGTCGAACAACTTGTTCGCGGATTCGCCGCAGAGGAAGGACGCTACGGCGTTCGGTTCAACGCGGTAGGACCAGGCATGTTGACGGACGGAATGGCGGAGCGACTGATCAACTCCGCCGAACTCGACCAGAGCGCACTCGACGTGACAATGAGCCGAATTCCGTTGAAGCGCTTCGGATCAGCTGCCGACATCGCCGAAGCAGTATGTTTCCTCGCAAGCGACGCGGCCGGATTCATCAGCGGTCAAAAGCTCAACGTCGACGGCGGCTACACCGTCTGAGCGCTATCCACCCAACTTGCGAAAGACCAGTCGCACGGCAAGTTCGAGGTGCGCCATCACCTCGTCCGTCGTCATCCGGCCGGCAACCCACGAGACCAGACTCGACATCCAGACGTCGTCGATGACCTTCACCGCATCCATCTGCTGTTGCGAGACTTCCTCGACGCCGATCGCCTTCGCGAACATCTCGGTCACGACCCCACCGAGCGCGTTGAGTTCCGGAGTCGCCGACGCGTCCGCGAACATGTACGCCCGGACCAACGCTTCGTAACGGAGGTGATCGGTCTCGAGGACCTCCGTATTCTTGCGCAGCACAAACAGAATCCGGTCCGACGGAGTCTCCCCCGGGATTACAAAGTCTTGGAATCTGTCACGCAAACCCTCGAACATCCACAACAATGCGACGACAAGCATGTGGTTCTTGGACGGGAAATACCGGTAAACAGTGCCGATCGCGACGCCGGCGCGATCGGCCACCGATCGCATCTGCACCGCGTCGTAGCCGCCTTCGGAGGCGGATTCCATTGCGGCGTCGACAATCCGGCGAAAACGCGCTCGTTGCGACGGCGTCGTACGACGTCCGGTCACCGAGCTACGTTCGACCACCGACTGGTCTGCCTTGTCGCCACCTGCCATGTCCACAACCCTAATTAGACGTCGTTTTGCCGACTCCCAATGTAGCCGCCCAACGCAATCGTCGGGTGCATGACTGCCCGCTTCCGAGCTGGCCGCCAGTAGGACTGGCCGAGATCAGGAAGCGCGCCGCGGCCGATCGGATCGGCCGCGTCTACGTGGATCTTCCGACCAGTCGCGCGACGGTGCGCGTCGGCCCGGCGCTTGAGTCCGGCGCCTGTCGGGTTGCGGCGCCCGTCGCTCCGGTCGGCGTTGACCAGTAGGGGCCGGCTGGGCGCGGCGAGCAGGCGGCCGACGTCGGTCAGTCTGTGGCTTCTTGGCAATGCCGAACCGAGGCTTGCCGAAGACCAGCGGAATCCAACCGCGACCGCTGCTCTCGGCCGAGGCGACAGCCTCGGGCTCACGGAAGGCTGCGTGCGCGATGAGCCCGAACATCAGCAAGGTGGTGATCATCGACGTTCCGCCCGCCGAGATGAGCGGTAGTTGCAGACCGGTCACCGGAATCAGGCCAACGACGTAGGCGATGTTGATGAACGCCTGCACGACGATCAACGTCGTTGCCGTCGCCGTCATGACCTTGAGGAACGGATCGGTGGACCGCTTCGCGATTCGCAGTCCGACGATCAGAACCGCGGCGAAGAGAGCAACGACGATCAGCGCACCGACCAGACCCAATTCTTCACCGATCACGGCAAAAATGAAGTCGTTGTGCGCCTGCGGGAGATAGCTCCATTTGGCGTCGGACTGCCCCAGACCGCGACCGAAGATGCCGCCGTTAGCCAATGCGTACTTGGCCTGAGTGCTCTGGAAGTTCAAGCCTTGCGGGTCGAGATCAGGATTGAGGAAAGCCTTGATGCGATCCGAGCGGTAACCAGCAGTAAGCCCGAGCACGAGAAATGCGACTGCGGAACCGAGCGTGAGGCTGATGAACGTCTTCATCCGGAACAGCCCGAACCACAGCACCGACATGAAGATGATGCCGATGGTGATCGTGGTTCCGAGGTCCTTCTCCAACACCACCAGAACCAGAACCAGCAGCGTCGTACCGCCGATCACCGGCAGCGCACGGTTGACATCCATCCGCGCGTTCATGAACGACGCAACCGTCGCCGCGGACCAGATCGCCAGAGCAAGTTTGGCCAGCTCCGACGGCTGGAAGGAAATACCCGCGATCACAAACCAGCTGCGAGCACCCATCTGTTCCGAGCCGATACCTGGAATCAGCACCAGGACAAGCAGAACAAGACACAGGATCAGCAGCCATGGTGAGGCTCTACGCATCGTTTCGGTCGGCAACCGCACGACCGCCACGAACATCACCAAACCGATCGCTGCGAACATGCACTGCGGCCAGAAGCGGGCGTAGGACGTCCCGGACAGAACATAGGATTCGACGCCCGAAGACGACAGCACCATCAGCAGTCCGAACGCCACGATCAGCACGACCAGACCGACGATCATATGGAAATCGAACAGTGGCCGATTCGTCCACATCGCCGTTCGAGCGCGGAAGGGTGTCGATGTGCGGTCACGTTTGTCCGACGATCCACGGGGTGAGTTAACTGGCTCTCCACTCCCGCGACCGTTGGGCTTGTCTTCACTGCGACCGGTCACCACACAAGTATCGTCCCACGACTCCTAACCCATGGGTAACACAAGTCCCATGAGTCACACGGGCTCGGCCTCCCGAGGTCCATGGAGACCCACGAAATACCAGGTCACGTCCTTCGCCGGCGTCGGTCTGCCACCGCCCCCGCCAACGAGAGCGTCAACATGACCACGCAGACGGCAAGCGCGATCCCGAACGCACGTCCGTATCCGTCGGGCGACGATCCGAGTACACCGAGATACAACCCCGATACCGCGGCCAGCGAGATGGTCGCTGACAGGCGCTGAGACAGTTGAAGGAAACCCGCCGCAACACCGTTCGCGCCCGGCGGTGCATATTCGAGAGTCAGCACCCGATTGGGCGCGTCGACCAAACCGCTGGCAACTCCCGACAACACCGCCAGGACCACCAGCACCGGGATCAGATGTTCCCGCGGAATCAGATTGACCGCTGCGATGTACCCGAGGATGACAAGGATCTCGCCGACTATGGCAAAAACCACTGCACTTCGGCCGAACCTGGCAACCAGCCGCCATCCGAAAGCCGACGTCAATGCCATCGCGAGTGAGCTACCGGTCATGATCAACGCCGCACTCAGCGGGGCGAAGCCCAAACCTTCGATCAGGTAGAGGCTGAGCACCGCGTTGACGGCGAGGATGGATCCGAACCAGAAGAGTGCAACCGTCGTACCCAACCGGAAGCCCCGTGAGGCGATCAACGACGGAAGCAGTACCGGCGTCCCGCCGCGCTCGGCGTACCGACGTTCCCAGAACCAGAAGGCAACGGCAGCGCCGAACGCACCGATCAGGAAAGCCGCAGCCACAGTGACACTGGTTCGGGTCACGATGGGCCACAACAGGAGCCCGGTCGTAGTCGCCAGCAGACACAGCCCAACCGGATCGATCGATGCGCCTGATCGGGTAGTTCGATCACGGCGCAGAAAGCGAAACGCCAAGATCAGAGTGATCACGGCAAACGGCACGTTGAGAACGAGAAGCAACCGCCATCCGAAGTCGGCGTCGGAATACTTCAGCAGAACGCCACCGAGGATCGGTCCGGAAACGCCGGCCAGACCGCCCGCGGTGCTGTAAGCGCCTAACGCCTTCGCCCGAGCCTTTCCGGACACCCGGTCGGTGATGATGCCGAGCACCTGCGAACTGATGGTGCCTGCGCCGATCCCCTGCCCCAGACGAGCCAACACGATCATCGACGGATCCGACGCACATGCTCCGAGGATTCCCATCACAGCGAAAATGCTCAGCCCCGCCAAGAACAAGCGTCGACGCCCGACGACGTCACCGAGTCGGCCCGCCGGCACAAGGGCCAAGCCGAAAGTCAGCGAATAGCTCGCAAGGATCCACTGCACCTCGGAGGTCGACGCGCCCAGCGACGCCCGGATCGACGGAACCCCGATTCCGAGCACCGCCGAATCGAGAAGGGTGGTGAAGCCCGCGGCTACGCAGACGATGATCTCCCAGCGGACGGCCGAATCGAGCTTGGTGGATTCGGCCGCCGCTGTGACCGTGTGGGACAGGACCCGTTACCCCGCAGCTTCAGACGCGGCCCGACGCGTGAGCGGCGGTCGCAACCCCAAGTGCTCTCGCAGCGTCGACGTGGAGTACTCGGTGCGGTACGCCCCACGCTCCTGCAGTTCCGGGATCAACCAGTCCACGATCTCGTCGAGGCCGGTCGGCACCAGGTACGGCGAGATGTTGAAGCCGTCCGAAGCTCCGTTGCGCACCCAATGGACCAACTGATCTGCCACCTGCCCCGGAGTGCCCGCAAAACCCGAACGCTGCGAGGTCTCGATGGCGACCTGACGTAGGGAAAGATTCTTTGCCTCGGCGAGAGCCCGCCATTCACGTGCAATCGCAATGGGGTCGTTGCCGTCTCGTGCGGAACCGCGCGTCTCGGACACCGGGCGGGCAACCGGATCTTCCTCCGGTAGTGGACCGTCCGGGTCTCGGTCGGAAAGGTCCTTCCCCCACACCAATCCGACAAGGGACAGTGCGGTTTGGCCGGTGAACTGACCTTCGAGGACCCACCGCGCCTTCTCTTCGACCTCGGACTCGTTCTCCGCCAACACGATCTGCGTGCTGGGCAGGATCTTGACGTCGTCCTCCGGTCGCCCGACGCTACGCAACCGAGCCCGAATGTCGTCGGCGAAGTCCAGCGCGCCGTCGAAATGCGTCCCGTGTCGCGAGAAGATGACGTCGGCGTGCGTCGCCGCGAAATCGCGTCCAGTCGGCGAATCGCCCGCTTGAAAGATGACCGGATGTCCCTGTCTGCTGCGGGGAAGCGTCGGCGTCACGGAGATGTCGAACTGCGAAGTCTGGCGGCGTACGTCGCTCACGGCTCCCGGAGTCGACCAGTTCTCGGACGTGCGAGAGTCCGAGATCGCGTCGTCGGACCACGAATCCCACAGTGCCCGTGCAGTTTCGATGAACTGTCCGGCACGCTCGTAACGCAGGGCGTGGTCGAGGAAACCACCGCGACGGAAATTCTCTCCCGTCCAAGCGTTGTCAGTGGTGACCGCGTTCCAGCCGGCCCGTCCGTCGGAAAGTAGATCGAGGCCGGAGAGTCGACGGGCGAGGTCGGCCGGTTCGTTGTACGTGGTGTTCTGTGTCGCGACCAACCCGATCTTGTCGGTGATACCGGCGAGGGCGGCCAACTGCGCAATGGCGTCGGGGCGGCCGGCGATATCCAGATCGAGAATCTTGCCGTTCTGCTCGCGAAGACGAAGGCCCTCACCGAGGAAGAAGGCGTCGAACAGACCTCGCTCGGCGGTGAGTACCAACCGCCGAAACGTCTCGAAGTCGATCTGGGATCCGCTCGAGGAATCGGACCAGATGGTGGTGTGGTTGACCCCTTGGAAGAAGACGCCGAAGTGAACGTGTGCGTCGGGTCGAGGTACGGCGGAGCGTGATGCAGTCATAGCCGAAATGTCCTTAGCGCGAAGTCAAGTCAGGAGGAGTGGACGAATCGATTTGCGGGCCGCTGCAGGCCGAGGTTGCCCCTCAGAGTCGATCCCGGAACCGAGCGTCGCGTCAATCCGGACTTCGACAGCGCCGGAAGCACGAATTTGGCCAGCACCGGAAGGTCCTCGTCGATCACGAGAGCGTGGAAATGAACACCGTCGAGGTGTCCGGCCAATTCCTTCAGAACCACGGCCGCTTCCCCCGGATCTGCAGCCAGGAGCAGTCGGCCAGTGACGACGGAATTCCCGTACGAGTTCAGCTCGATCAACCGCTGCGCCGCAGACAGATTCGGCGTATCGAACGCCACATCGACCTCGGCGACCACCAATGACGCGCCCTCATCGCGCGCCTTGGCAGCCGACTGTGCAATGGCCTCCACCGAATCACCGGAAACGAGAACAACATCGGCCTGGTGTGGTTCGATGGCGCCGTAGCGGCCGAACACCACCAACTGGCCTTGCGGCGGCCGCGGAACGATTGACGGCCCCTTCACCGAGAAGGTGTCGCCCTCGAAATTGACGTAATGCAGACGATCACGCTCGAGGAAACGCCCACTGAGATAGTCACGGACGACGGCGTCGTCCTCCCACGAATCCCATAGATCTGTCACGACGGTAACCGAATCCCGCTGCTCCTGCTGACGCGCCGACTCCGTCGTTACCGGAGCCCTCCCCCACGCCCTCGCCGCGGCATCGTCTTCGACCGGAACAGCAAGCCAGCCGCCACGCCCACGCGAGGAGTAGTCCAATGTCGCCAATTGCGAAGAGGTGTGGAACGGTTCGGCGTACGTCGTCCCGACGACGGGGACCAGTCCGATCGTGCTGGTCGTCGCCGCCACGTATGACGCCCTGGAGACGGCATCGATGCGGCCGACAATGTCACCACTCGGAGGGAGGATGGAATCGTCGAACGTCGCGAAGGTGAAGCCCGCATTCTCGGCAGCCGCGACGCGATCGCGCACAGCCTTACCCGTGAGCAACTGATCCGGGCGATGTGAGCTTCGGCGCCAGGCAGCGGGGTGAGTGCCCTCGCCGTCCAGTTCGATACCCACGGCAAATACAGTCATGTGTCCTCCATCGGTCCTGGCGGTAGCACCCACACTGCGCAAACGAAGCGGGTTGCTGCGGCATCATCGAGCCAGGTCTCTCAGCCACTCTGGATGGTGGATGCAATCTATGCGGGCGACGCCGAACAAGTCAAATCGCACTTTACGAATCATATTGACCTACAACATATTTCAATACAATCACCCTGATCGAAAGGGTTGCGCAACGCTAGCCGACGTAGACACCAAAGAGCCCCGCCCGACTCGTGTCGGACGGGGCTCTCGGTGTGCGCTGGAACGCTACTTCGCGCCCATCCATGCCTGATCGAACAGCATGATGCCGGTTGCAGTCGGAACCACACCGTGCACGTTCTTCTGCCAAGCCCAGAACGACGTGAGCCCGCCGATCGGCGCCGACGGAACCGTCTCGTTCCACAGCGTCTGAATCTTGCCGATGATCGCCAGGGTCGACGAATTATCCTTGGCTTGTTGTAGATCTGCGATCAGCTGATCCATCGCCGGGTTCGCATATCCAGCAGTATTCGCCATCGAGGTGCTGTTGGTCGTGGAGAACAATCCGAGATCGAGAATCGACTCGTACATTCCGATGCCCGCGTGCGCGAGGTCGAAATCGTGCTTGACGTAGACGTTCTGCACGATGTCGCCGGCATTGTTGGCCAAGATCAAGTTCACCTCGAACCCGACGGCCTGCAACAGTGACTGCACGGCGAGGCCGATCGCGTGGTCCTTGGGCTCACTGAGCACGACGTAGTCGAGAGTGCCGTCGTATCCGTCTGCCTTCGCCTGATTCAGAAGCTCCTTGGCCTTTTCGGGGTCGTAGGCAATACCCGGTGTGTCTACGTGCCATTGCGACGTCGGACCGAACAACTCCGAGCCAGGCAGTCCCTCACCGTTTTCCACGCGCTGATCGATCAATGTCGTGTCGAGCGCGTAGCCGATCGCCTGGCGGACGCGAACATCCGAGCCCGGTCGGCCTTCACGATTGTTGACAATCTCGGCACTACCGGCGTTGAGCACGTCGATGTAGCCGGGGTAACCAGCGGACTTGGCGGAATTGATCGCCGAAGTGAGGCCGCGAATGTAGGCAACATCGAGCTGACCACTGTTCAATGATTCGAGATTGGCCTGCGGACCGTTGAGTGCAACCATCCGCAGTTTGTCCAGCTTGGGAGCACCGCCGTAGTAGGACGGGTTGGCTTTGAAGATTCGCTCGACGCTCGGCGTGAAGAGATCTTCCGTGAAGGGTCCGGCACCCACCGCGGTGAACTTGTCGCCTTGCTGCGAACTCGGGGCGACGATCATCCCGTGCCCGAGAGCGAGCATCGACGGAAAGCGCATCCACGGCGTCTTCAGCTTGAAGTCGACCGTCGTGGGACCGCTTGCCTGCGCCGATTCCACCGAAGCCAGCCACAACTCGGCGCCATTGCCCTTGCCCGCGTTGTACCGATCGATGCTTGCAATCACGGCGTTGGCGTCGAGCGCGGAACCGTCGCTGAACTTCACACCGTCGCGAAGTTTCAACGTCCACGTGCTTCCGTCATCGCTGGTATGGAGCGATTCAGCCAACTTGGGCTCGAACTCGCCGCTCGCAGTGTCGTAACTCATCAGGACGTCGTACACCGCAGCAAAGGCCTCACCGCCGGAACCGCCGCGCGCTGCCGTCTTGGTCGGGTCAAGTGAGGGAACGAGAACCTGCACGCCGTACGTCATGGTTCCGCCGGCGACCGCGTCGCCTGGGTCCGGTTGCTCGTTGACCATGCCGGTCACGACGTCCCCCGACGTATTCGTCGTATCGGTTCCGCTGTCGTCACCGTTGCTCGCGCAGCCCACCAACAGAACCCCGGTACCGAGCAATGCGACGGCGACCCGGCTGACTTTCCCGATGCGCCAAGATCTCGAGTGCGACACGGAGATTCCACCTCACTTCCAGTAGACGCAGCCACGGATCGGCCGCAATCGGCTAATAGTGATGTCCTCTGTGGAGTGACGCCCAGCACGTTCCCGGTGACCGGAAACATTCACGGAGTCAAAGGATGCGCACAACTGAGATGATCGGGCCGAGTGGTTGACGGCGACTGACATCCGAACACGAAAAAGCTCCAACCTTATGTTCGAAGAACATGAGATTGGAGCTTGTCGATAAGAATTATGGTGGCCAGGGCCGGGATCGAACCGGCGACCTTCCGCTTTTCAGGCGGACGCTCGTACCAACTGAGCTACCTGGCCGGACGGCACCCGAACCGAATGCCTATCGCATTGCTTTGTTCTCAATCAATTGATTGAGAACAAAGCTTTGCGACCCTGACGGGACTCGAACCCGCGACCTCCGCCGTGACAGGGCGGCGCGCTAACCAACTGCGCCACAGGGCCTTGCTTTTTCCTTGCTGTGAAACAGTACTACATCTTCGAGCCGCTCCCAAACCACTGTCCTGGCCTGGCATTTGTGCATCTCAAAGCGTGTCGTGCGGGTCAAACCATACTGCATCGTTTCGCTTTCACAAAACGTACCCCCTACGGGATTCGAACCCGCGCTACCGCCTTGAAAGGGCGGCGTCCTAGGCCGCTAGACGAAGGGGGCCCGCCGGATCTCTCCGAACTAGTACCCCAACGGCGTTCCGTTGGGAGCTTGGATAGCTTATGGCACAGCGTTCGGAAATCACAAATCGCCTGGTCATGGGCGAAAAGTGGACTATTCCGCGTCGGGGAACTCCACTTGTGGCCAGCCGTCGCGATGAAACTTCTCCAACCACTCCGGTGTGGCCATGGCTTCGAGCACCACTTCGAGGGACTCCTCGAACCACACACCCAGATCACCACTCGAGGCAATCAGGTCCGCCATGTACCGCTGGCCGGCAAGGCTCGCTGCCAGTACGCGCGTGAATTTCTCCGGGTCCACGTCTTCGCGGAGCAAACCGTCGTCCTTGGCGCGCAATGCCAACTCGTAGGCGGTCTTTCCCCAGACCTGCCCGCCACCCGATTGCACATCCTTGTAGAACTCCGGCTCGATGATCAGCCGGAATTCCGCCTGCACGATTACCTCGGTACGGAAGACCTCGGCAATGTCGAGCACAAGCCCGTGCAAAGCGACGAATGGATCGAGGTCTGTTCTCTTGGCCCAACGATCAGTGATTCCAGTGAAGGTTTCGATAGCCGAGGTCAGAACCGCTCGCGCCAACTCTTCCTTGGACTGGAAATGGAAATACATGGCGCCTTTGGTGGCGCGGGAGCCCTCGAGGATCGTGTTCACCGACGCAGCTGCATAGCCGCGCTTGGCGAATTCGACTGCAGCCGCTTCGACCAGGGCGGCGCGGGTACGCCGCGCACGCTCTTGTTGACGTGCCATTTACGGTGTTGTGCCTCTCGCAGAGTTGGTACGCAGAATCGCCGTGATCGGCGCCTGTCATCCCCCGAAACCTCACAATATCCCCTCCAACACACCCTACGTAAGGACTAGAGCGATACCCGCCAAAAGTACTAGAGGCAATCGGCTGCTCGGGGGACAACAACCGACTTTATGCCCAAAAGACACCAAGTGGTATGGTTTTGGCCGCTCGGGTGCGCTGCAGGGGGTGCGCATCCGAGCTTTTTCGTGTCCGAGATTCCGATAATCCGACCTCGCAGACGGACCTGCTTCGCCGACGGATGAACGGCAATCCCAAGGTTTTAAACAACCAATGCGATTGTTTATTCCCCAGTTTTTGTCGAAACCGTGCTGGCAGCATCGAAATAACACAGTTAGACTGTCTAAATGAACGATGGCGAGGGTCGCAGCAAGACTCGGGACGAGATCGACGTACTTTGGGACGATCTGGGTGCCTTCGTCCGGCGTCTCCGCACCAAACGCCACGACCACAAACTCACGCCGAGCCAGATCCAAGCTCTCGGCCACCTCGACCGACAAGGTCCGTTGACCGCAAAAGAGTTGGCGAAATTCGAGCGCGTCACACCGCAATCCATCGCAAAGACCGTGGCCGCGCTCGAGGAACAGGGCATGGTGACGCGAAGGGCGGATCCATCGGACGGCCGCGCGGCCCTGGTCACGATGACCGAACTAGGCACGTCGACCCTTCACGAAGACCGAACGAAACGCACGCAGTGGTTGGCCGAGGTCATCGACGCCGAGTGCACCGAAGCCGAGCGTGACTTGCTTCTGATCGCCGGCCGAATCCTGCGCAGACTAGGCCAGGGCGCGTCCCCAGCATCGACATCGATATCAGAGGAGTCACTGATGAACCCGTGACCGCCGTCGTCGAAACGTCGACACCCCAAGCCTCCGTTCCCCTGAAACTGAGTCTTGCTCTCGGTTCGGGAACCGTTCTTCAGGCACTGAACTCGTCGATGATTGCGGTGGCAATCGTCCCGATCGCCACATACTTCGGTTCCAGTTCGGGCACAGCGTGGGTCATCTCGGCTCTCTACATCGCGACTGCAGTCACGGCACCGGCGGCGGGGCGACTCGGATCGATCCTCGGCGCCAAACGCGTCTATCTGGCGGGATTGGGTCTGATCGCTGCCGGATCGATCCTCGGCTCGCTCGCCCCGTCGCTGGGTTGGCTTATCGCGGCGCGGATTCTGCTCGGAATCGGCACGGCGACACAGTATCCGAATGCGATGACCGTCATCCGCGAATACGCTGACCGTCACCGGGCTCAAACCCGTTCAGCTATAGCAACACTCACCATTTGCGCTCAATCGGTCGTCGCGCTGGGGCCTACTCTCGGCGGGTTGCTGGTCGGCACACTCGGTTGGCAGTCGATCATGTGGGTGAACCTCCCGCTTGTCGTCGTCACTGCCGTATGGGTCTTCTTCGCCGCTCCGAGCGACTCCGCCCTGCCCGACCGGGCCGGCGCCACTGCGTTGTTCAAGTCTCTCGACCCACTCGGTATCACGCTGTTTCTGGCCCTGACGACGTCGACGATGCTCTTCCTCCTGTCTCTCGCCGAGCACGCGAAGTGGTATCTCGTCCCGTCGACGGCCCTCTTCGCGTTCCTGTTCGTCTGGTGGGAACGTCGAACCACCTCGGCGTTCATCGACGTCCGTGCCATCGCCCGAAACCGCGCACTGAGCATGACTCTCGGCCGGACCCTGCTGACTTACACAGCGTTCTACTGCATCTTCTTCGGACTCCCCCAGTGGCTACAGGTAGCCCGCGGAATGTCACCGATCAGCGCCGGGCTCTTCATGCTGCCCGTCGCTGCGGTCGGGATCTTCGCGACCATGTCCGCGTCCAGGGTGTACGGGAAATTCGGCGCACGAATCACCCTCCTGATCGGCACCGCCGCGTTGGCTGTCGGCGGGATTCTGATCGCCTTTGTCGAATCCAGTTCGACTCCCCTTGTGGCACTCCTGCTGATAGCGGCGATCCTGGGCATCCCCAACGGCTTCAACAACATGGGAAACCAGAACCTGATCAACTCGGTGACCACCTCCGCCGACGTCGGGACCGCGATCGGCCTTTACCGAACAATCCAGTACATCGGCGCCAACCTTGCGGCCGTCGTCATCGAGCTGACCATGCGCGGAACCATCGACGACGCGGGTCTGCATCGCACGGGCGGGACCATCGCCGTCATCGGAATCGCCCTTCTGATGGGGGTGGTGTTTTCACGGACTCTGCGGTCCCGTTAGACTCTGCGCCGCGCCCCTATAGCTCAGTTGGTAGAGCTACGGACTTTTAATCCGCAGGTCGTAGGTTCGAGTCCTACTGGGGGCACCATCCTGACCAGGATCTTCCTGTTCAGATTGTGGGACAGGCACGTTCGGATCGGCGGGAGTGGTCACCGAACGGTCACCGGAAGGTTTTTGTTCCCTGTTCGAGCGCGGTACGAGACCGGCCGCAGCTTCGGCAGCCTTGGAGTCCACACCAGCCAAAAGGTGGCTGTACGTGTCCGCTGTGATGGCGATCGACGAGTGTCCGAGCCGCTTACTGACGATGGTCAGATCGACGCCGGCTGCGAGCAACAGTGACGCCTGCCCGTGACGCAGGTCGTGCAGACGGATCGAGCGCACACCCGCGGCCTTCGTCAGCTTGTTGAACTGATCGGTGACGTACTGCGGCGGGTAAGGCTGCCCGTTCTCACGAGCGAAGACGAGACCATGTTCGACGTAGGCGTCACCCCACTCGGCTCGTTCCATGTCCTGAGCGAAGCGGTGGGCCATCAGAACGCCGATAGTGTGCGCGTCGAGTCCGACCACGCGATCTTCACCGCTTGCCGTCTTCGGCTTACCGAACTGGAACTGTCGGTGCTCGTCCCCGCAGAACTCGCACTTGATGCCCGTTCCGTCGATCTCCACGAGCTGCTGACGAACGATGATGGTGGCCTTGTCGAAGTCGATGTCATCCCATCGGACGCCGCACCCTTCACCGCGCCGAAGTCCGGACATTGCCATCGTCTCGTACAGCGTGCCGAGCCGGTCGGTCGTGGCGTGGTCGAGGAACTTGCCCAGCTCCTCGGCTTCCCACGGCTTCACCTTCGGACGAGTGGCGCGAGGCAGTTCGAGGTTCTCGGCAGCATTGAATGCCACGAGGTGCTTGCGCTTCGCTGACGTGAGCGCGGTGCGCAGCGTTGCGTGGATGCGCCGGATTGTTGCAGGCTTCAGCGTCTTCGGATTGCGGCGCGCACCCTTTGCGATCTGTGCGCCTGCCTCCGGCTTGGCTGGCGGCTTCGCGATGTCCCGTAGGAACTTCTCGACATGCGTGGCGCGCAGCTCACCGAGACGAAGCCGCCCGAGATGTGGAATCAGGTACGAGTTCACGTGCTGCTCGTACGACCGGATCGTCGTCGGCCGGATCCCCGAGTCCCGTTTCGCTTCGAGCCACCCGAGAAGGTAGTCAGCGACTGTCAGCTTGTCGTCGTGTGCGAGCTGTCCGGTGCCGGCCGCGTGAAGGAACGCCGAGAGTGCGGCCTCGGCGTCATCGCTCGACTTGAATCCGGACTTCCGAACCTGTCGACGCTTCCCCGTTGCCGGGTCATTTCCCATGTCCGCAATGAACACCCACGAGCCGTGGGCTTTGCGGCAGGCTTTGCGCCGGCCCTTTGCATCACGCTCGACGGGGCATTTGCACCGCTTCGAAACACTCCCCCTCATAGCTTCCCCTCAATCATTCTCAAGTCGTCAGGTAGGCGCGGCGGTGTAAGGCCATGCCTTCGCATTTCTGCTCGTACCGAACGTAAGTCGTCTTGAAACTGGCGCTTAGCCGTCGCCGGCAGCAGCATCTTGAAGGCTGTCGATTCGTAGCCTTCAGATTCCTCGCGATCCATGTCCAATTCTCCGTATGGAAAATCGTTGAGCAGAATCTCTACAAGCTGGTCGTGCTTGTTCCTGAGCGTGATCGGTGCCGCTCCGACCTCCCAACCGGCCTCTGGATCGTTGTACCAATCCCGAACCCCAGTCGCCTCGTCGTACTCCCCTCCACCCGGGTCTCCGATAGTTGGCATTGGGCCGCTTCCGACGAACCATTTGTAGGCGCCCCACGTTGGTACTTTCACGCTGGGGACTGGTTCGACCTCGTCAACGAGGCCGACAGGAAACATTAGGACTGCGGGCGGAACTCGGAGAGCCCGAGCGATCACGACCAATTCGTCAATCGTTATGTCCCGCCGACGTTTTCCGTCCTTCTTGCGTCCAGTCTCGATATTGGTAAGTGCGGCAAAAGTGAGGCCGGGAGCACCCAGCTCCGCGCATCGTTGGGCGAGTTGTTCGCGGTTCATGGCGATCGTTGGCCGCTTCCGGTACGCGACGATCTGATCAGCCACCCGATCACTCAGCGACGGGCCCGACCACTCAACCTCATTTGCCATATCGACAAGTTAGCGCATCCCCTTGCACACCTCAAGACGTTCGGTTACATTTCATCTCATAGGTACGCAATTCGCCAACCTATCGTGTCGATACGACAAGCTAAGGAGCCGAAGTGAAGAAGAAGGTGAAATGGAGCGAGCAAGCCGTCCGAGATCTCGGGGTCACTACGAATCTGCCGACTGCGTGCTCTGTGCTCGCCCTCGGGACTGTGAAGGGCTACGAAATGGCAGCTCAGGGTGAATTTCCTGTGCCGGTCCTCCGTCTCGGCAGGAAGTACGTCGTGCCCGTCGCCGGCCTACTGGCAGCGCTCGGACTCGAACCGACGCCGACCGAAGATCTAGCCCAATCCGCATGAGTACGCGCATGAGTACAGACAACAAAAAGGCCTTCGCCGTGAATCTAGCGGCTGGCACCGCTAGCGACGAAGGCCTCACACCCGAACCCGCAACAGGAACGAGCAACAAAATGAAGACTACTCGGAACCCCCGACAAGTTCATCTCACCTCTGTGGATGCACCAAGTTTCCTCAGGACAGAGGCCGATTTCATCACGAACGACGGTGAAATTCTGACCATCGCTGCGCAGTTTCACAACAACGGTGACGGCACCTTCGATCGTCTCGTCCTGATCAACGACTACGCCATCCGCTGCGACGCCGTTGACGATCTGATCATCGCTCTCGGTGAAGCGCGTGACCGCGGATTGGCGGCCTGACATGCCTTACTTCGGAAAGCTCACGATGCGCTGCATGCAGATCGAGGCCGCATTCGACTCGGAGCGCAACACCGTCGACATTCAGATCGGCAATGACATTCGCCTGCACATCGCTGATATCGACGAGGTCTACGGCCTGATGGATGTTTTGCAGGACGCCGCCCGTGCGATGGCGAAGTTCCAGTCTGAGCAGGTGGCGTGATGTCTCCTACCTACTCAGACCTTGATGGCTTCCACTCGGACCCTGCCGGCTTCGGCCGCATTCGACAGTTGCCGGCAGCTCGGCAGCCGGACGGCGATACCTACGAGGATCAGTGCAAGCCGGTCGCACTGGCGCAGGGAGATTTCGAGCAGCCCGCGCAGTCGACGGGCATCCGAGCGACTGTTCACAGGTGGACCGATTCGGATTCAGTTGAGTTCGTTGTCGGGCTCGAAGGCGTTGACAACAAATGGAACTCGACTGGCGGCACATTTCAGATGTCTCCCGTTGCAGCGCTCCAACTCTCGGCTGATCTGGCAACAGCGGCGTTCGCCCTCATCAACGATGCCGAACGCATCTTGAAGCGCGATTGCGAGCAGATCACCGAGGCCGCACGGCACCGGGAGGACATGTGAGCACCACTGAACTCATCCTTGCCGTCTTGCTGGTCGTTCAGAGCGTGTCGTGGATGGCCCACGACTACAAGCACTTCGAGCCGGGGAGGAGTGACACAGAGTGACCTCAGGTCTCAAGTTCCGATGGCACCGAGAGTTCCTCGCTTCGGATCTCGGCAAGACAGCGAAGCTGGTGGGCGTCCGAGTGTGGGACTACGCCTCTGGCGACGGTGGCGGCGCGCATCCTGGCCGCTCCGTCCTGTCCGGGGATCTTGGGATTTCGTTGTCGACGGTTGACCGCGCATTGCGTGATTGCAGGGACTCGGGATGGCTGAAGCGAACGAATGAATCGAACAGCCACCCGAGTCGTGCGTGGGCTGATGTGTACGCGTTGACGTTTCCTGATCGGTCGTCATCAGCGACTACCGATCAGGACATCAACCACTCGTCACCCATGACGACCGTTCTCGCAGACCGGTCGTCAAACGACAGAGACCGGTCGTCAAACGAGCCGCTATCGGTCGTTACCGATGACGACCCAACAGAACCTAACCAACAAAACCTTTTACAAGAGAGGGCTCTCCCTTACGTAAGTAACGCAGGCGCGAGCGCGCATGAGCGCGAGACCGAAAATGCGGCGCAAACCAAAGAACCTCCATCCCATTCGAATTCGGCTGATCGTTACAGCAACGAGCAACAACCGAAACCCGAGCCAACTCCGATGGACCACCTACGGAGAACCTTGGGCGCGCTGTCCGACGACGAGAACACCTACGCCGTGGACATGATCGAGTGGGGCCACAGCTGGTATGCGATTCGCGCCGAACTCGTGAAGTACCGAAATCAGCGTCTAGGGCGACGCAAACACCTTCACCCAGTTAAGGACACCAGCCAACCCCTAAACGGAGCTGAGATTCCTACGGCTTAGCCAGAAATGAGGACAGCACAATGACTACTTGCAACCAGTGCGGAGCAACTTGGGGTGGCATGTCCACCTGCCACTGCTCGGCTTGTCACATAACGGTGAGCAGCCCCTCAGCATTCGACCTCCACCGACGAGCCGAACAGTGCCGAACACCCGCACAAGCCGGACTCGTACTCACAGACCGCAACTACCCCTGCTTCGGACACCCCCAAAGCGACACAGAACGCCCCACTAGCTGGGCAAACGACGGCCAAGGCCTCATCGCATGACCAGCCCAACCAAACCTTTGGCAGCCCTCCTGCGTGCGTGCGCGGGAGGGCCCTGCCCCCATCTCGATTCAAATCGGACGTTCGGCACCGTCGCCGCATGCGCGAGAAATGAACGTTCTCTTGGCTCACCGCGTGCGCGAAGTAGACGTTTACTTGCCTCTCCGCGCACGGGAATCACACGTTTGATGGCGACCCCGCGCACGGGAGAAGCGAACGTTCGGCAGCTGACAGGTCCGCGCAGGCGCATGCATCTGCGAGAAGTGATCGATCCGCGCCCGCATGTGCGCACGCGAGAGGAGCCACGAGATGAACGCCCGCGGTGATCTGGACAAGGTGGCGCTCGACGCGCTTCTACGAGCTATGGCACCACCAGCATTGAGCATCCTCGTCGACCCTCGGCTCGACGGCGCAGCCTGCAAAGGGAAAGCGCCACTGTTCGACGATCGCCTCGACCGAGAAGACCACGACGCCGAACCCGAAAAGGAGCGCGCCGAAAGGCACCACCAGGCACGCAAGATTTGCCTGACATGCCCTGTGCGCTCCGCATGCGAAAGCTCGGCGCTCGACCACGAGGCATCCGGCATCTGGAACGGCCGGCTCGTCTCGAACCAACGACCGCCACGGCGAAAAACAAAAGACGCCGGGACAGCGGATCCAGCCAAACCAGTCGAGCGTGTCGGACCCCTCTCGCATGATGAACACAAACGAATGACTATGCACAAATCCGCATAATCATTCGCTCGAACGGAAGGAAATCGCGATGCTCACCGCAACAGCAGCGCGTGACCACCTTGTGACCACAGGTGGCCTGAACTGCACAAACACACACCTGATCGGATTCTCAATCCGCAGGTCCAACCTCTCGGAGAACGCATGACAAACCGCAACAGCGAGCAACACGGGCGCGCCGACCTCGCCGCCATCGTCAACGGCATCGAAGGCTACAACAACGACGCCGTTCGATCGGTTCTCGACGCCATGACTGACGACGAAATCACTCGGCTGACGATGGCGGCGCAGGCCGATCACAGCGAGCACGCTCTCGCATTCGCACAGCACTTGTCCAACTACCAAACGGTCATGACATTGATCGGTTGCGTTCGAGGCGTCCGCGCCAACGGACAGGAGTCCTGACATGGCTTACAAGGATCTCGACACCTTCTTCGACCCGGACCTGCATCTCCCGATCAAGGGCAACTGGTACACCGTGCCGGCGCCTGGCGCCGAGGACTGCCTGGCGCTGCGAGACCGCCTCGTACTAGAGGGAATCCCGCCAAACGAGCAGGTCGAAGACGCGCTGATAATCCTTGGTGCCGAGCGTGATGAGGAATCCGGCGAACTCGAACTCGCTGGCGTTGTCGCTGAGATGGTTGCTGACAACATCACGTGGCCGATGATCTTGCATGCTGGCCGCACCGCGCAGCTCCACTTCGGCTTCTCCGCCGACATGGCCGAAGCCCACTGGCACCTGGCTCAGCTCGGGAAGCTGGTGGATCTGGAGTGGATCGCTGAAAAGTTCGCTGCCAAGCCCGAGAAGAAGCCGAAGCAGAAGGCAAAGTCAGGTAAGCGGGGTGGTCGGTAATGCCACTGAACGTAGGTGAGTTGGTTGCCCATCTGACACTCGACGACTCTCGGTTCATTCAGGGCACTCGCAACGCTGGGCAGCAGACGGACCGACTCGAATCGTTGGTACAGCAAGCGGCGCGCAGAATCGAGCAGCACTTTCAGCAGAGCGCGCAAGGTGTTGATCGGCTCAGTACCTCCACGTCCGGCGCTCAGCAGGATATGGGCAGGCTCGGCACCGCCGCCGGCAATGCAGCTCGGGATGCTTCGCGTGTCGGACAGAGCGCGCAGGATGTGAACCGACTCGGCAACGCTGCCCGCGGTGCCGCTACCGATGTAGACCGCATCAGTACATCCGCCTCGCAAGCCAGCAGGCAGGTAGATCAGCTCAGCGGTGACCTCGACGGCGCCGCGTCAGGTGCGTCGAATGCTGGCGGGAACATGGGTGGGAACTTCCTCTCTGGCTTCACAGACAAGATCGGAAAGCTGTCGTCGTCGACAGGTCCGATCGCTGGCGCGCTGCTCGGAGTCGGAGTCATCGGACTCAGCGTCGGCGCTGCCCTCGCCGCCGCAATTAACGACGGCATGCAGCAAGAAGCCAACCTCGACCTATTCCAAGCCCGTACGAAGACGACGGAGGCGCAGGCCCGGAAGTTCGGGCTCGCAGCAGGTGAAGCGTATTCGGACGCATTCGGTGAGTCGGTCGAGGCGAACCTCTCGACACTCACCCTGGCGTTGCAGTCGAATGTCATCGATCCCGGTGCCACTCAACAGGACGCCGAGAAAGTCATTGCCAGCTTGGACACCATCTCCACCGCTCTCGACGGGGAGGTCTCGCAATCAGTCCTGGCTGTCTCGTCGCTGATGTCCACAGGTCTTGCGGCGAGTGCGCAAGAAGCGTCCGACATGATCGCCAATGCTGTCGGCGGCAGCGCCAACAAGCAGGGCGATCTTCTCGAAACGATCAGTGAGTACTCGGCTGGTTGGAAGAACGCCGGCATTTCAGCCGAGATGGCCCTCGCACTGATCGAGCAATCGACGGACAACGGCGCGGACAACTCGGACCGGGCCGGTGACTCGCTACGTGAGTTTGGCCGTCGCATCACTGAAGAGGGCGACACGATCGTCACGGCTCTCAACGACATCGGCCTGAACGGCGCCGAAATGTACGAGGTGTTCAAGAAGGGTGGACCTGAAGCGGACGCCGCTTTCGACCAGGCCTTCGACAAGATCAGCGCAATCGAGGATCCGGTGAAGCGAAACGCTGCGGCGATGGCGTTGCTTGGTGACACGTCCGGTGACTTCATTGGCGCTCTGTCTCAGTGGGATCCGTCGAAGGCTCTTGCTGACTTCGGCGAGTTCGAAGGTGCCGCCGGGAAGCTGGCAAATCAAATCGGCGGTAACACGGCAACATCGGTCAAGGGTGCGATGAACTCCATCTCAACGGTGGCAGACGGATTCAAGGCCGCCCTTGCGGCAGCGTTCGGCCCGCAGATTGCGGAGTGGGCTGACAACATCTCGAACAACCGAGTGGGAGTGATCGATTTCTTCCAATCCGCGGGCAATGCTGCGTTCGAACTCGGAATTTCGGTGCTGAACTTCGTGGCATCTGGACTCGATGGACTTGGCAAGTTCGCGAAGTCAGCATCCGAGACCGGCGCATCGTTCCTGGAGATGGGCGCGAACATCCTGTCCGTAGGCGAATCGATCCCCGGGTTCGGAGCCATCCTCGGCATCGCTACTGGCGGCGCGGCGGACAAGCTTCGCGATCTCGCTAAGACCACCAGGGAAGGCGGCGCGAGCGTCGAGGGCGTTCTCACTGGCGCTGCAAGCACTATCCGAGAGGACTTGATTCCAGCGCTCGGCGCAGCCCAGGAACGGACGAATGGGTTCCTCGACGGCATGAAACTCTCGGCAGCGTTCAATGACCAGACAGCGAAGGTCACCAAATCCATTGGCGAAATCGGTGTCGCTGTCGATGGCTCGGTCATCAAGATCGAGAACTGGAACGGCGCGATCGACAGGGCTAACCCACTGCAAGCAGAGATGGAGACCCGACTGCGCGGACTGTCCGGACAGTTCCGAGACCAGATCAAGACCGGACTCGAAGCAGGCAACACCGTCGAGAACCTGACGAGGCAGTACGCCGGCAACCGCGACGCACTGATCCAGCAGCTCACGGCCACCCTCGGCAGCAACGAAGCCGCGGTCGCATACCTCAACACTCTCGGACTCACCCCTGACTTCGTCACCACCCAGGTCCGCACCGAAGGGATGCCGGAAGCGAAGTCCGACTTCGATGTCCTGCGCGGCAAGGTCCTCGATGTCCCGAACGCGAAAACGATCCACACGTCAGCGTTGACGAAAGACTCGATTGATTCACTCAAGGGCCTGGAAGGGGTGAAGGTCGAGGTCCTCAAGGACGGCACCGTGGTTGTCTCCGCTGAAACGGAGGGAGCGCAACGCAATCTTCAGACGTGGTTGTCGCAGCCGCGTTCGATGACGGTGACTGTCAACCCTGTTGTCGGTCAGCAGTTCTCCGGAGCTGGCCTGAGTCCGAACTTCGGGCAGATCCCGGCCGGTAACTCCAACGGTGTGGCGCAGTTGCCATCCGGTGTGCGCCCGAACGCTGACGGTGATATCCACGAGCCTGGCCAGGCGGCCATCCGCAACGGTTACGGGCGTGGGATCTACCAGTGGGCGGAGGCTGAGACCGGTTGGGAGGCTTTCATTCCCGGCGCACCGTCGAAGCGTGAACGCTCGGAGCAGATCCTCGCCGAGACAGCCCGCCGCTTCGGGTTGGGTCTCGTCCGACCGATGGCGGAGGGTGGTGTCGTCGAATCATTCACCGGCCTCGCATCCCAACACGCACCAGGACTAACGCTCACCTCGTCCTATCGGGACACCAACGACTACCACGGACAAGGGAAGGCAGTCGACTACTCCAACGGCTCAGGCAACACCGATGAGCAGTTGGCGTGGGCGAACTACCTCGCCGACAACTACCAGTCACAGTTGGCAGAGTTGATCTACTCGGATCCGCGATTCACTCGGAACATCAAGGACGGGAAGATCGTCGATCCGTCGTTCTATGGTGCGGCGACTATGCAGCAGCATGAGAACCATGTGCATGCGGCGTCGAAGGAACCGTTGGGTGCCCCGTCTGGTGCGGGTAAGGATGCGGGTCCTGCTGCTCCGGACTCGCGTACTGAGCGGGAGAAGATCGCCGATCAGGTGATCGCGGAAGGTAAGCGCCGCGGCATCAGCGATAAGGGCATCAAGGCCGCGGTCATGACCGCCCTCGCTGAAACCGATTTGCAGAACCTCGACTACGGCATGGATGGCGATAACGCCGGCATCATGCAGCAGCGCGATAACGGTGGTTGGGGCACGTTGGAGGACCGGAAGGATCCGACCAGGGCTGCGGGCATGTTTTACGACAAGCTCGACGACTTCGACTACAACAGCATGACGGAAGCGCAAGCCGCTCAACGAGTGCAGCAGTCGGGCACTGCGGATGGTTCGAATTATGCGGTGAAGGCTGCTGAGGCGGACGAGATTATCGCGGCGTCGAATGCTCGCGGCAACGGCAGTCAGATGACTGTTGGCACTACTGACAGTGGTGCTGCGTTGGCGACAGATGGGCAGCGGGTGTTTGTCACCAACTGGCCCACCTCTGGCTCGTCGTCGTACACCCCCGCCGACACCACCTCGACCAGCACACCAGCGCCTGAAGCAAAGCCCGATGACAACGTGATATGGAAGGGAGCTGTCCGCGTCTTCGAGAACGGAGGCATTCGCGGCCTACCTGAACAGGCTGCCATCTACCCGGACGGCGCCGACCTCGTTCGGTTCGCCGAGCCAGGCACAGGTGGGGAGGGCTACATCCCACTGCATCCTGCCAAGCGTCGGCAGTCCCTTGCCGTGACGAAGAAGATCGTCAACGGCTTCGGATTCGATCTCGTCCCCTTCGAGGACGGCGGGATCCACGGCCTAGGCGGCTTCGGTGGCTACGTCGGAGAAGCCCCCGGGCTGAAGGTGCCCACCACCGCCAACGGGCGCAGAGCAGCCGCATACAACGCTCTCGCATTCGGCGTCGGCAGTGCGTTCGCACTCGCCAGTGGCTTCGACGCAGATGGCAACTTCACCGGTCAATTCGACACAGGCGCCAACAGTTCCGCTCAGTTGGAAAAGGGGTTCGGGCAAGTCACCGACGAACTCGCGCCAATCCTCGAAGCAATTCTGTTGGCGATCAAGAACCGTGAGCCGATCCGCGCAAGCGTCAACGTAGACAACGGAACCGGCATGGCGAACATCTCAATCATGAAGGGCGGGCTCTGATTTCGCTGTGACCACTGCGTGACCACACAGCCTCTGACCTGCATCAATACACGCACCATCGGACATTCAGTCCGCAGGTCGAAACCACAACAGCAACAACAACACTCAACCCAGGAGACAAAACAGCATGACTGAAACGAGCATTCCCACCGTCGCTGACATCGACGCCGAAATCACCGACGCCACTGCTGCTGTCGAGGATCTCGAAACGAAGGTCATCAACGGCGACACCGCTGTCACCTCGACCGCGATCAGCAAGGCCCGAGAGAAGCTGAGCTTTCTCGGACTTCGACGCAAGGCAGCCGAGAAGGTCGAAGCAGCACAGCGCGAGGAGAACCACCGTAAGTCCGTCGAGGGCTACCGCACTCAAGTTGCAGCGTGGTCAAACGCCGCTGAAAGCGAAATGCAGGAGGCCTACGCCGACATCGTTAACTCGACCAAACGACTCAAGAGCCTCATCAACGCCCGCCAGAAGCAAGCCCGCAGCTACGAGAGCCAGGCAAGCGCTCTCGGCCTGCCTGACCCCCGTTTCCCAGGGATCAGCGAGGACTACCTCGGATACGCGTTCGACGAGGGCCGCACCGGCATCCGACGCGTGCATGGGTTCATTACCGACAACAGCGGCCGACACCGCCTGCACCGCGACTAGGAGTAACCGATGCCAAACAGGTTCTTCCGAGCGATCCCCAACCCTGATCCAGCCGATACCCAGCCCTCGCCCGTAGGCAATTTCGCTGAGTGGGAGGCCGGCAAACGCGAGCGGCAACTCGCCGAAGGGGCGGAGACGAACAACCCCGCACGACCCATCAAGCACTACATCTATGAACTTGACTACTTCGACGAGTGACACCCCAGGAGACAACACCATGAGTAAGAAAATTGAGATCCACACGCAGACCGACCCCGAAGACACTTTCGTTGAGATTCCGGGCAGCGGCGGCGCGGTCTCGGGCAAGCCGAAGCAGGTCCGCATCTTCGGCCAGGCCGACGCAATCCAGCCTGGCGACCTCACCGATAGGGAAGCGCCTATCTACAACGAGGACATCACCCCCGAGAAGGCCATCGAGCGCGTGCTTTCGAACCGGAACCGATCCTTCACGCTCTTCAATACCTCCGGCGACGCAGCCTGACACCCCTGCGGCCCAGCCTTCACCGGCTGGGCCGCCCGGAAGGACACCCATGAGCAACGACTTCAACGCCATCATCGCGGCAGTCGAACGCGCAGCAACCCGAGGCCTACAGCAAGCCGCTGACATCATCCACCAAGAGGCAGTGCTGCGAGCGCCGAAAGAGACAGGTGTACTCCGCAATACCTCGTACACGCAGGCTGAAGGCAACGAGGCCATCGTCGCTTTCGACACACCGTACGCAGTGCGTCAGCATGAAGAGCTTGGCTATCACCATCAGGATGGTGAAGCGAAGTACCTCGAAAACGCGTGCATCGATCGCAAAGACGTAGTAGCCGAAACCATCGCCGAATCCATCCGAGAAGGACTCAAAGGCCGATGAACAGCGTAAATAGATTTCGCCTATTTATCGGTCACAACTGATAGGGCTTGGCAATCGAGCGCCTCAACTGTCGCGGTTGGGGCGCTCCCTCGTTTGCAGTCTGACCGGTCTGGTATCTATTGGCCATGAAACGGACATCCACGGCTCTATTGGTTGCTGGCCTCTCGATCGCGACCCTGGCGGGATGCTCGGGCGAACCGGAACCTGAGATTGCATCGACCACGCAGACCGTTGCGCAATCGACAACCACCCTGGCACCCGCAACGACCAGCGCAGCAACCACAACTCCGTACGTGGTCCCCGAGTATTGGATGCGCGTCAACGGACCCCGCTACATCACCGTGGTCGTCCCGACCCGCTATCCCGCAGCGCAAATGACCCGGGTCATGCAAAACGTGGTGGACCTGCATTCCGGCAAAGAAGGCGGCTGGCACGTCAACATCGTCTGTGGAACTTCCGCAGACGATACGAGCGGCCCGACACTTGGCACATCATCATTTGCGCTCGACAACTTGGGCTTGGCGCAAACTGGCCTCAAGAGCAAGTTTCAGGCAGCGACCATCATCCGTGATGGTGCCACCTGCAACTGACGACCGAACATTACTTGCAACCATGCAAGTAATTGAACAAAACCACCACGAAAGGACTTCGAAATGACCAGCGAGCAGTTTGGAGGCGACATCATTGACGGACCATCAGATCGAGGTCAGATCAAGCTGACCAAGGTAGCTGGAAGCGACCTGAATCAGACCTACATTGGTCAACTAATCGGCCGGCACGAAGGTGCATACAACCGGCTTGGCAAGCTCCAGGAACTCATCCCCGTACTTACCGATCCCGCAGGCCTATGGCTCGCGACGATTCACTGGGGCGCGACCCCCGACGCCAATGCCGAGACAGAGAAGATTCAGATCCGTTTTAGCGATGAGGTCGAATTCGTGGAGATCACGCCCAACTGATTCGTGGCTTCAGAGTGGTCACAGACGACGCGTGTGACCACATAACCAGGCATCACGAGACGGACCTCAGATCGGCGTTCACCTGCCGAAACGAGGTCCGTTCGTCATTGAGTATCGCCAGGTGTCACGTCTGGGTTCTGACTTTTAATCCGCAGGTCGTAGGTTCGAGTCCTACTGGGGGCACAAACACAGACCCGGCGCCTCATTCAGAGGCGCCGGGTCTTGTGCGTTCATGCCACATCAATTCGTGCCACATCAATGCATCAGCAGGTCATCGAAGCAGGAACTCGAGGGTCACGCGCTCGAATGCCTCCTTGGCTTCGATCATCACCCAGTGCCCGCAGTTCGGGAATACATGCAGTTCGGCGTTCGGAATCAGTCGCATCGGAATCATCGGCATGTCCGGTGGACACTGCCTGTCGTCGAGCCCCCATGTCAGCAAGGTCGGGCATTGCACCTTGTGCATCATCGACCAGTACGGCGGCACATCCGAGTTGGACATCATCTGCTGCTGAGCGGCAAAGGCTTTGGATCCGTACATCGCGGTCAATGCCTGGTGCGAGGCCGGATCGTTGGCCGTTTCCCATCGTTCCTCGATCCGCGCCTCGGTGACGACAGTCTTGTCGTACACCATGCATTCGAGCCATCGAACCAACTTCTCACGGCTGGGAGCGTCGGCGAAGTCCTGCAGGAGACGGGTACCTTCACTTGGATTCTGACTGAAGATGTTCGGGCCGACGCCACCGATGGTGACCAGCCTGCAGACACGCTCCGGGAACCTCATCGCGACGTTGACGCCGACTACCCCACCCATCGAATTGCCGATCATCGCAGCCGATTCGATTCCCAGCGCGTCCATGAATCGGATCACCGACGACGCTGCCGTGATCACCGGATGGCCGTCGACGGGATCGCTCACGCCGAAACCCGGGAACTCGAGGATGTAGCAGTGGAAATGCTTCGCGAATACCTCGAGGTTCCCCCGATAGTTCCGCCAACCACTCACACCGATCCCTGAGCCGTGCAACAGGATCAACGGCGGACCATCGCCCGCCTCGTGAAAGCGCAAAGTCCCCTTGTCGGTAGCGACTTCGCGTTTGGTCCCCTCATAGGTCACGTCCATCACGCAAGATTAGAACGTGTTACAGATTCAGGACGGCTGATTGCGGAACTTCGCAACCACCGTCAGAAGCATCCCCCGCTACCTCGACGCCCACTGCGATTCGTGGACTTCTGCTCGCTCGGTTTCGACTTCCCCGGCCCAGCCTTCACACACCGGTTGGGGCGCCGCACTTGCTCGAAGTGTCCGGCGCTCACAACATGACCGGCCACACTCACCCGGACAGACGTGTCTGCGCGGGCGGTTCCGACTTCCGCCGAACCCAACGCCAACGCGAATGCAGCCACCAGCACCAGGGCTACCTTCTTCGAGATCTTCATTGGCACGGCCACTGAGACACGGTTCCACTCCAGATACTGAACAGGTGCGCGTGTCTAAGGAACACGCTGAGTGTCGACGATATTCAGTACGGGTGGCCGGCCGCGATCCTTTAGCTCACCAGTATCTGAACAGTCGACAACAAAAGTTTGGGCGGCACGTCAACATCCCGAGGGCGTCAACGAGCCAACGACCAAGCTACGCACCAATACTGAGAATCACGTAAACATCGTGCAGACGCCGGGGCCGGCGCCTTTCGAAACTCCCCCAAAGCGATGTCCAGGTTCACGTCCTGCCTGAATCGTTCTGTTTGGTACTTTTACCCCCTGAGGCGCACTCCTCAGATTCGCTGTCGACCCAGCACAAACGGCGTGCAGTACAAATCGGATACTGCGGCCCGCGAACGCCTTACCAAGCACTCACGAAAGCCCGGGCAAACATGACCGAAACGGAAACCACAGTGCGGGACGACCCGCCGCGGACGCCATTCGAACCCGAGGATCGCTGGGTTCCCGTCGACCGTAGATGGTTCGGCCTGGACCGAGCGACCATCATCCCGGCAGCGATAGTGCTGGCCGTTGCGATAGTCATGAGCATCCTCATCCCGGCCGTCAACAACTCTGTCGCCTACGACGACGAAGTCGTGGCCGGGGATGTCATGGAACTCAAAGACGGCATCACCTTCGTTCCCTCCGTCGGCTGGGGAATCACAGACGGGGTCCGCGAAACTGATGCTCCCGTCTCCGGTTCGTTCCCGCAGCGCGCAACTCTGGTGAACAGCGGTGCACTGTTCACCGTCTACACGGCACCCTTCGCCGGTGACGCGAACGCTCTACTCGAACAGATCAAGAAGACCTCGGACGCCCTGGCAACAGCAGAGTCTTTGCGCGTCAGCGGCGACTCTTCCTCGATCACCACGGCGAGCGGCATTCGTGGTGTCATCACCAGCTACTCGAACTCGACTGCCGACGGCGTGATCGCAGCATTTGTCGTCGACGGAAAAGGCATCGAAGTTGTCTCCACCGGGCCGAGCGATGTGGCTCCGACCATCACGGACGACATTGCTCACATGATTGTGAGCATCAGCCACCGAGCCGGAGAGGGTTCCTGATGAGCACTCCCACAACACAACCCGCAAACGATCTCCTCACCCGCGCCGGTGCGATCGAGAACTCCGGTTGGGGTAGGTCGTTCACGTTCTACCAGCCGCGCAACGCCGCTTTCTGGGTTTACCTCGCTTTGGTGGTGAGCGGCGCCTTCAAATTCTTCTCGCTGCTGTCGTCGTCCGCCGGCGCTTACGGAGAAGCCATCGCGCTTTCGCTGGTGCTGTTCGGTGTGTACGGCGCCATCTTCTGGTGGTTCACGCAGCACATCGACAGGTACGCGCGCCAACCGGTCAAACTGATCGTCGTTGCGTTCCTGTGGGGCAGCTTCGCCGCTACATGGGTGATGGCCGCAAACGCCAACGACGCCATCTTGTCCTTGTACGCCAAGACATTCGGACAGGCGTGGGCATCGGACTGGGGCCCCGGCCTGACAGCTCCGTTCACCGAAGAAATCGCCAAGGGCATCGGGTTGCTCCTGCTCATCGCACTGGCATCTCGATTGGTGCGCACCGCATTCGACGGATTCATCCTCGGCGCCTTCATCGGACTCGGCTTCCAGATCTTCGAAGACGTTCTGTACGCCTTGAACTCGGCCGCGTCGCAGTTCGGAGCCGATCCGGTCGGCGCTGCGATGCCGACGATCATCCTCCGCATGGTATTCGGAGTGGCCGCACACACTCTGTACAGTGCGATCTTCGGTGCCGGACTCGTCTATCTACTGGGACGGCCGGCGGAACCGCGTCGTGTGGGGCGCGGGCTCGCGCTGATGGCGACCGCGATGCTGCTCCACGGCCTGTGGGATTCCGCCGGTGCCTTGACACAAGGCAAGAATGCACTTCTCTTTCCGCTCTTCTTTGTCATGGTCGCCGCCGCATTGACCCTCGTGGTCCGCGTGTTTCGAATGACGGTTCCACGTGAACGCCAGTTCCTGAGCGACATCCTGGCACCGGAAGTCGGCCGTGGTGTCATCACGGACGAAGAATTCGTCGCTCTGTGCGGCGACCACAAGGCACGCAGGGCTTTCCGCAAATCTGCAGGCGGACACGCGGCCCGTAAACGCGCCGAATACGTCCTCGAAGCCGCGGCAGACCTCGCCGACGCTCTGGCAGACTCCCACGGAACCAACACCGGCCGAGTCGAATTCGCTCGATCCGAGGTAAGTCGTATCAGGAGTGGTCAGCCGTCGGTCAAGCTCTGACCCGCTCCGAACTGGAATTCAACGCCGCGTCCCCTCGTGCGAGAGCACAAGGGAACGCGGCGTTGGCCATTGATCACGTTGCACATCCGGTTCGTCACGTCGCGATCAACCGCTGAACCGCCCCGACCGCAGCCTCGCGACGCTGAGCGACGGGACGGGACGACTTGAGCGCGAACATCCGGGCGATGTCGGTGATCAACAGAATCAACTCCGCGGGATTCCACTCGGGGTCGATGTGTCCCTCGAGTTGACCTTTGCGAATCTCGGCTACCTTCGGCCGGAACGTCTTGCTTCGTATGTCGTCCTCGCTCATGACGTCCGGTGCTTCGAGATCCGCCCATTGCTGCAATCGAGCGTTCTCGGGATGCGCTACGTAGTTGTCGAAGAGTCGACCTGCATACCCCGGCAGATCATCACCTCGTAGCGCTGTCTCCGCTGTGGTTTCGGACGTCCATTGCTCAGTGACGGCAGAAAACAACTCTTCCTTGCTCGCGAAGTACGCGTAGAGACGGTCCTTGCTGGCACGCGCTTGCGCGGCGATCCGATTGATCCGCGCGCCGGCGAGGCCGTACGTCGCAAATTCGTCCTTTGCGGCCGCCAGAATGCGGTCTCTCGTGGCTTCCCCTGCTGAGCGCATGTTCACAGCCTAGAACGAATCGACCGTTGCCGAACCATCCGGTTCGGCGTAGCGTGCAGAGTTGACGAACAATTTGGTTCGCGAACTTCGGCCAACTCACCCGCCGACGCAAGGAGAGACATGAATCTCGATGACGCTCGAACCGCATTCACCCGGCTCCGTGGATCGGAAAGTGGTGTTTCACCAGCAGAACTCGACGAAGTGTGGGCCGCGCTGGAAACCGTTGCCGCCGAAGAAATCCTCGGCGAATGGAAGGGCGACGACTTCGCCACCGGTCATCGTCTGCACGAAAAACTGTTCGCGAGCCGCTGGTACGGCAAGACTTTCAATTCCGTCGAGGATGCCAAGCCGTTGATCTGCCGAGACGAAGACGGCAACCTCTACTCCGACGTCAAGAGCGGCAATGGCGAGGCAAGTCTGTGGAACATCGAGTTTCGTGGCGAAGTCACGGCGACGATGGTCTACGACGGCGCGCCGATCTTCGACCACTTCAAGAAAGTCGACGATTCGACGCTCATGGGCATCATGAACGGAAAATCGGCGTTGGTTCTCGACGGCGGACAGCACTACTACTTCCTGCTCGAGCGAGCGTGATTCGCGCCGAACAGAATTCGACGTCCGCCATGCAGATGACAGCGGCGCTCTCACACGGCCCGCACTCCCCCTTCACACTCGACACCGTCGAGATCGACGAACCCCGCGCAGACGAGATCCTGGTTCGCATCGTCGCGACAGGCCTGTGCCACACGGATCTGTTCACGAAGACGGTGCTACCGGAAAAGCTCGGGCCCTGCGTGTTCGGACACGAAGGCGCCGGCGTCGTGCAAGCCGTTGGCTCGTCGATCGACAACATCGCGGCTGGTGATCACGTATTGCTGAGCTACCGCAGTTGCGGTGTATGCAGGCAATGCCTCAGCGGCCATCGGGCGTACTGCGAAAGCTCACACGGGCTCAACAGCTCTGGCGCACGCACCGACGGCTCGACGCCGGTCCGGCGAAACGGAACTCCGATACGGTCCGCATTCTTCGGCCAGTCCAGCTTCGCGGAATACGTCATCGCCTCCGCCGACAACACCGTCGTCGTCGATCCTGCGGTGGACCTGACCGTCGCGGCTCCGCTCGGCTGCGGGTTTCAAACCGGCGCGGGTGCCGTGCTGAATCTACTTCGCCCCGAGCCCGACTCGACGTTTGTCGTTTTCGGGGCAGGCAGCGTCGGACTCGCAGCGCTGCTGGCGGCGAGGGCTGCCGGCGTTTCCACCCTGGTCGCCGTGGACCCCGTTGCGCAGCGGCGCGAACTCGCCGAGGAATTCGGCGCCGTCACTGTCGATCCCTCGAATGAAGATGCGCTCGACGCGGTCCGCGCCGCCACCGACGGAGGTTCGACGCATTCCCTCGACACCACCGGAATCGGCTCCGTGATCAATCAAGCCGTCACATCACTTCGAGCACGGGGAACACTGGCGGTAGTCGGACTCGGAGCATCCACGGTCGAGGTGAACATGGCCGACATCATGCTGAGCGGAAAGACAATTCGAGGATGCATCGAAGGAGAGTCGGAAGTCTCGACGTTCATCCCCGAACTCGTCGAACTCTTCACTGGTGGCCGGTTTCCGATCGACCGCTTGGTGACGCGCTACGCATTCGCCGACATCAACAAAGCCGTCGAAGATCAAGCGTCGGGGCGCGTCATCAAACCCGTTCTCGTGTGGTGAGGGGCGAAATGTCTCATTCGTCGACCCGACGGAATTCGCCCTAGACTGCGCTCCTGCACTAGACGTCGGAGCAAGGTGGGGACGATGACAGAACACACCAGTACAGGCGCGGGCCACGGCCGGGCCGTTATGCCGATCATCCGGATGCGCGCACGCAGCCGCGACGAGAACCATCGCGCATCGACGCCACTCGAACTGTTCTTCGACCTGTGTTTCGTGGTTGCGGCCGCACAGGCCGGAGTTCAACTGGTGCATGCTGTTGCCGAGGGCCACTACGTCGACGGCATCGCCGGTTATATGTTCGTCTTCTTCGCGCTGTGGTGGGCGTGGGTGAACTTCACCTGGTTCGCGTCTGCCTACGACACGGACGACGTCCCCTACCGGATCGCGACCTTCGTACAGATTTGTGGCGTGCTCGTCTTCGCCGCCGGAATCCCCGATGCGTTCGACGGAACCGACCGTACGACGGCCATCGTCGGCTACCTCATCATGCGAATTGCGCTCACCTGCCAATGGCTTCGAGCCGCCAGCGGTGAATCCGGTGCAGCGCGAACCACTGCTTTGCAATATGCCGCCGGGCTCGTGATCGTCCAGGCCGGCTGGATCGTGCTGCTCCTGATGCCGGCGTCGGCGTGGATTCCGGGCTTCTTCGTTCTCATGATCGCCGAACTCGCGGTGCCGGCAATCGCCGAGCGCAACCACCAGACGCCGTGGCACCCGCAACACATCGCCGAACGCTACGGCCTCTTCACCATCATCATGCTCGGCGAAACCATTGCTGCCGCCACCATCGCGGTCCAATCCGGCATTCGTGATTTCGACGCCGCCGACCTATTGATTCCGATTGCTGTCGGCGGAGTTCTGATCGTGTTCTCCGCGTTGTGGATCTACTTCGCCGTCCCGATCCACGAGTACCTCGCAGACCAGGGCAATCGCGCCGTCCTGTTGTGGGGATACGGGCACTACTTCGTATTCGGATCCGCTGCGGCCATCGGCGCCGGCATCGAAGTAGCCGTCGAGGAAGCAGTTGGCGAGGCGCACATTTCGACGTTCGCAGCATCTGCCGCGGTCACGATCCCCGCCGCGATGTTCCTGATCTTCGTGTGGCTCATGCACTCACGACACTTCAAGCGTGACAGGATCGAGCAGGCTGTTCTACCGGTGAGCGCAATCCTGGTTCTCGCCTGCACATTTGCCGGACACTGGGCGGTCCCGCTCGCCGGACTGGTGGCGGCGGGAACCGTCGGAGTCGGTGTCGGCCTGAGTACTCGGTCGAAGAGCTGACTCAGATTTCCGGGGCTGGAGCCTCGCCCTTACTCTGCGGCTCGTGTTGCTTGAGCTCACCGCGCATCTTGTCGAGATCCTTGCCACGCTTTTTGTACATATAGCCGAGCGCAACAAGACCCAGGAACAACGCGACGCCCAGGACTGCACCGACAACGGAGGCTCCGCGGAAACCGGGGCCGTCGACGTCGAGGATCCGCTCGCCCGCATGCGCTGCATTGTTGTTGCCGAGAACAACTGTCAGAGAGAGCAGATTCGGCAGCGCGAAGATCACACCCAACGCGAGAGCCGTGATCTGGATGATTCGAGCATGCTTGCGCTTGCGCACCTGCCAGACCGCTCGGAAGAAGATGAGCGGGACCAGGGTGCAGACGAGACCGAACAGCAGTCCCCACGCGATTCCGGCGCTGAAGCTGCCGTTCGCCAACGACGCAATTCGCTGCGCCCACCAACGCGGAAGGAAGGCGGCAAGGATGAAGTAAGCGATGACCAGGACCACCGCCATCACTGCGATCCCGATGGCCTTCTTCGCCCACGGCGGCATGCCCGGTTTTTCGGTGGCCGGTGAAGTTTCCGGTGTCGTCATGACAAATCCTCGTCTAGTCGGCGTCTGTACTGACGAATCTATCCGTTACGGGCGTTCCTCATCCGCATCGAGAACGATCCGGGCAAGCCGCTTCGGAGCAACGAGGGTGAACGAGGTGTAGATCCACTCCTCCAGTTGCGACCATTTCTCCTCGGAAACGTCGGTGCCGATGTCGAGCGCAACCCACCCGTGTCGACCGAGACCGTAGCCGGCAGCGCTTGCACCTGGTTCGGTGGCCACCACCGCTTCGGCTTCCTCCTTGCTCAACTTGACGGTCAAGGAGGTGGCTTCGACGTTGCAGAACACGAAGTTCTTGCCGCGGACCCGGAAGGTCGGGTGGCCGTCCCACGCTTCGATGTCGACGCGCTCCGCCTCCGGCAGGGACAACGAGATCTCTTCGAGTCGACGCATGTTGTCGGGCATGGAGACGATTCTGCACGCTCGATACCGAGCTTGACACCCGCGACACCGCTAGGCTCGGCGACGACCGCGTTACCGAACTCCGAACACAGGGAGAGTGGCATGCGCACGTTAGTTCATCTGGTTCTGCTCATTTGTGGAATCGCCGTTGCCGTCGGCTCGTTCATGTACGTACTGGCCGGGGTCAAACCCAACAACGTTCGCCTCGAGGACCTGCGGGACGGTTTTCCGGCCGGGTGGGCAATCGAGCAACTCGGCGATCAGTCCGTGACCTTCTACCGTTCGATGGCGATACTTCTGCTCGCTGCAGCCGTATTGATTCTGATCGCCGCTTTGTTCGGTTCTCGTATTTCAGCGTGGATCGGAATCATCGTGGGATTGGGAACTCTGGGCACGTTCTACTACCGAGTGAACGATCAATTCGACAATGTCATCAGGGAAAACTACTCCACGATCCTGACAAATCAGACAGGATTCATCTTGACGGCCGGCGGACTGATTCTCGCTCTCCTAGCGTGTCTGGTCCCCCGCGAGAAGACCCGAGCCTGACCGCTCGGCAACCGGAGGGTTACCGTCGACGCCGACATTCACTAGTGTCTGCAACAGCCGGGTACTGACGAGTAGTACCCCAGAAGAGGTAGGGCATCAATGGCATCGCTTGACGACCTTCTATCCCAGATCCCCATCGACCAGATCGCGCAGCAACTCGGCGTGGACCAGGCAACTGCCGAATCGGCGGTCAAGACTGCACTTCCGACCCTCGTCGGTGGCCTCGGCGCCAACGCTCAGGATCCCGCAGGCGCAGCCTCACTCGAAAGTGCGCTGCAGTCGCACGCTGACACCAGCCTTCTCGACGACGGCGTCGACATCAGCAAAGTCGACACCGCTGACGGTCAGAAGATCGTCTCGAACATCTTCGGCGGCAACACCGATCAAGTCGCCAGCGCACTGGGCGGTGTCGGTGGCGGCGGTGGAAACGATCTGGTGAAGCAGTTGCTGCCGATCCTCGCTCCCATCGTCCTGGCCTACCTCGCCAAGCAGTTCACCGGTGGCGGTGCCGGCGCGCAGACCCAGGCCTCCGGTGGCGGCGGGCTCGGGGATCTCCTCGGCGGAATTCTCGGCGGTGGCGGCAATTCCGGCGGCGGCATCGGCGGCGCACTCGGCGGCATCCTGGGTGGATCCGGTGGCGGCGGCCTCGGAGACCTGCTCGGCGGCCTCCTCGGCGGCGGCAAGAAGTAAGACGCTAGACAGAACGCACTGCGGCGATCCCGTTCGGGGTCGCCGCAGTGCTCTGTCATTCGACCGTCGAAGATCGAAACATCTTCAGCGACAATGCAAACGCAACCAACAGCAGCGCGCCCACAAAGGCACTGACCCCACCCCAACCGCCGCCCGCGTATGCGAGACCAGCGAGGGCGCCCGCCACGGACGAACCCGCATAGTAGGCAAACAGATACAACGCCGACGCCTCGGCCCGGTGATCGGTCGCGATCAGCCCCACCCAACCGCTGGCCACCGAATGCGCCGCGAAGAATCCTCCGGTGAAGAGCAGCATCCCCACGAGAGTCAACGCCAGATTGTCCGGAACGGTCAGTGCCAGCCCGATACCGATGACAACAACCGAGCCGAGCAGAACACTGCGCCTACCCAGCCGGTCCGAGGCCCCGCCGGCTACCGCTGAGGTGAAAGTTCCGGCGAGGTAGAAAAGAAAGACCAGGCCGACAAGTGCTTCGGGAAGTCCGAAAGGTGCTGCCGTGAGCCGAAACCCGAGGAAGTTGTATATCGAGACGAATCCGCCCATGAGGATGAACCCCAAGGCGAAAAGCGTGCGCAGCGACGGGTTCGCAAGGTGGCGCCGCAGATTCGACGCGATCGCACGCACCGACACCGGTTGCGGGCGAAAGAACTTCGACGCGGGGAGCTTCCGGATCATGTTGAGCGCGAACAACGCTGACAGCAAGGCCGCAGTCACCAATGCCCAGCGCCACGTACTGAAATCGACGACGGCCGACGGAACCAGCCGTCCGATCAGCCCACCGATCGTCGTTCCGGCGACGTACCTTCCCATCGCTGCACCGAGGTCCTTGCGATCAACCTCCTCGGCCAGATAGGCCATCGCCACCGCCGGGACCCCCGCCAGAGCCAAGCCTTGCGCCGCGCGTCCGATCAGCAGAACCTCGATCGTCGGACTGAGTGGCAGAAGCAAACCGATCACACAGGACGCCGACGCCGACGCGATCATCACCCGTGTGCGACCGAACCGCTCGGAGAGCGCACTGGCCGGAATGATCGCCAACGCCAACATGCCCGTCGTCGCCGAGACCGAAAGTGCAGACACCGCGGGCGAGACGTCGAAGCCTTCGGCGAACGCAGGCAGCAATGCCTGTGCCGCGTACATCGAGATGAATGTCGACAGCCCGGCCGCGAACAGCGCAACGGTCACCGTGCGATACCCCGATGTTCCGCGGCGAAGCGGCACCACTTCGGATTCGATCACATTCTCGACAGTCACCACATACCTCCAGGCATCACTTACCTCCGGTAAGAATCTTCCCGCCGAGCTTCGACAAAAGAAAATGCATAAACTTGGAGTTCTATATGTGCCATAGGTATATAGATTGGGTTCGTGATGCTGACCGAAGACCTCGAATGGTTTGTCGTTCTCGCCGAAACCCAACAGGTGACCGCTACCGCGGATCTGACTCACCTGTCGCAGCCGACACTCTCGCGCAAACTCGCACGCCTCGAACGACAGATCGGTGTGACGCTCTTCGACCGTCAGGGACGCCGGCTCGAACTGAACCGGTACGGCGAGATCCTCTACCGACACGCTCGCACCGCTCTTCACTCACTCGACGCGGCGCAGAGCGAAATCCAGTCGCTGGCGAGCCCCGAAAGCGGTACGGTCCGGCTCGACTTCCTCCACTCGTTCGGCACCTGGTTGGTGCCGCACATGCTGCGCGGATACCGCGTCGAGCATCCCGGAGTGCGATTCGAGCTGCATCAGGACAGTGCGCAGTTCCTGGTCGACAGAATTGCCGCCGGCACGTCCGACCTGGCCGTCGTCTCGCCGCAGCCGCGTGATCCGCAGGTGGCATGGATGCAGATCGCCCAGCAGTCACTGGCATTGGCTGTTCCGGCTGATCATCGCTTTGCGAAGTTGCATTCGGTCGAGCTCGCGGACGCGGCCGACGAACCGTTCATCGGTATGCATCCGAACTTCGGGATGCGAAGAATTCTCGATGAACTGTGCGCGGCCGCAGGATTCACGCCGAATTTCGTCTTCGAGAGCAGCGAGCTGGCAACGGTCGGCGGACTGGTCTCCGCGTCCTTCGGTGTCTCGGTCATGCCGGTTCAGGATCCACCGATCTGGGCCGAAGGAGTCGTCTACGTACCGATCGAAGGAGCCCAGCGAAAAATAGGGCTGATCTGGTCGAAGAGCCGCGAGCTGTCCGATCCCGCCCGGACGTTCCGCAACTACGTCGAAAGAACGACTTGGTAGTGAAAGTGCCCCCGGATAACTACGGATCGGTAACATCCCTCGAGGGGAGCAATTTTCATGCCATTCTTTTCAAACCTACGGTGCCGTAGGCTGGGGCGAAGTCGCGCATTCACTCAACATGGAGGCAAGAAATGACGAGGATTCTGACGCAGCTGGAGCTGCTACAAGAGCTGCAGCCGGTTGCCGAGGAGAACGTCAACCGCCACATCTCCATGGCCAAGGAATGGCATCCACACGACTACGTTCCGTGGGACGAGGGTCGTAACTTCGCAGCCATGGGCGGCGAAGACTGGAGCCTCGAGCAGTCACAGCTCGGCGAGGTAGCTCGCGCCGCGATGATCACCAACCTGCTCACCGAGGACAACCTGCCCTCGTACCACCGCGAGATCGCCGAGAACTTTTCGCAGGACGGCGCCTGGGGAACGTGGGTCGGCCGGTGGACCGCCGAGGAGAACCGTCACGGCATCGTGATGCGTGACTACCTCGTCGTCACGCGCGCAGTCGACCCCGTCGAGCTCGAGCGCTTCCGCATGGAACACATGACAAACGGTTACAGCGCACCCATCGACGAGGGCGACGCCGGCCTGCTGCACTCGGTCGCCTACGTGACCTTCCAGGAACTCGCGACGCGCGTCAGCCACCGCAACACCGGCAAGGCTTGCGACGAGCCGATTGCCGACAAGATGCTTCAGCGCATCGCCGCTGATGAGAACCTGCACATGATCTTCTACCGCAACATTTGCGCCGCCGCGCTCGATCTTGCTCCCGATCAGGCGCTCAAGGCTGTGGCGAACATCGTCCAGAACTTCCAGATGCCGGGCGCCGGCATGCCGAACTTCCGTCGTAACGGCGCTCTCATGGCCAAGCACGGCATCTACGACCTTCGCCAGCACCTCGACGAGGTCGTCTGGCCCGTCTTGCGCAAGTGGAACATCTTCGAGCGCAACGATTTCAGCGCCGAAGGCGAGAACACGCGCGAAGAATTGGCGACCTTCCTCGAGACCCTTGCCGCCAACGCGACGAAGTTCGAGGAACAGCGCGATCGCATGCTCGCACGCGAAGCCGCCAAGCGCGAACAGCAGGCTTCTTAGTTTCACCAGCTATTCTGTGCCCGGTACCGGATTCGGTACCGGGCACTTCCAATTGTCACAAGTATTTGTTCAGAGGTAGACATGTCATCCCTACGTATCGGTTCACTCGAGCTGCACAGCCCCGTGGTCCTCGCCCCTATGGCGGGCGTCACCAACGTCGCTTTCCGCACGCTGTGCCGTGAACTCGAACTCGAACGTGCAGGCAGCACGTCCGGCCTCTACGTCTGCGAGATGGTCACGGCACGCGCGCTCGTCGAGCGCCAGCCGGCCACGATGCACATGACCACGTTCGGCCCGACCGAAACGCCCCGGTCGCTGCAGCTGTACACAGTCGACCCGGATACGACCTACGCCGCGGCGAAGATGATCGTCGACGAGAACATGGCCGATCACATCGACATGAACTTCGGCTGTCCCGTCCCGAAGGTGACCCGCAAGGGCGGTGGCTCCGCGCTGCCGTACAAGCGTCGGCTGTTCGGACAGATCGTCGCGGCCGCTGTGCGCGCGACCGAGGGCACCGATATTCCGGTCACCGTGAAGATGCGCGTCGGCATCGACCCCGAACATCACACGCACCTCGACGCCGGCCGGATCGCCGCAGCTGAAGGCGCTGCTGCCGTCGCACTTCACGCACGTACCGCGTCGCAGCGCTACTCCGGCACTGCTGACTGGAACGAGATCACGCGTCTCAAGGAACACGTCACCGACGTTCCGATCCTCGGCAACGGTGACATCTTCGATGCTTCGGATGCTGCCCGGATGATGAACGAGACCGGCTGCGACGGCGTCGTCGTCGGACGTGGCTGCCTCGGACGGCCATGGCTGTTCGCGGAACTCAGCGCAGCTCTCAACGGACAACAGATCGCCACGCCGCCGACGCTCGGCGAAGTCACCAAGATCATCGCCCGTCACGCCCAGCTGCTCGCCGCACACCACGGTGAGATGAAGGGCTTGCGCGAACTTCGCAAGCACGTCTCCTGGTACATGCGTGGGTTCCCGGTCGGATCGGATCTGCGGGTCTCGATGGCGTTGGTCAGCACGTTGTCCGAACTGGACGACCTGCTCGGACAGCTCGATCACGACGTCCCGTTCCCCAAGGACGCCGAAGGCCCGCGGGGTCGCCAAGGCTCGCCCGGTCAGGTAGCACTTCCGGAAGGTTGGCTCGACGATCCCGAGGACGATCTTGTGCCGGTGGGGGCTGACATGATGCACTCCGGTGGCTAGCGAGAACACGCCGTCGGATTACTCTCATCACTTTCTGAGTGAAGCACTCAGGATTCACCAGTAATATGGCTCCAGCTTCGTCGACAACCGGTTGACGCCGGCATCTGAATGACGAGTTACTGACAGTCGACGACGGGACAGGTTGCATCGGTGGGTGATGATCACGATTCGGGCCCACCTCCGCCCGAGAGCCGCGCCCCCTGGGAACGTCCGCTCGCAGACAAGCGGTTCCGCAACGCCCGCCCGGACCAACCGGCAGCTCCCCAGCGTCCTGCCACACCCCAGCGACCAGCACCGCAACCACCCAGTCCCCCGGAGCGTCGCAGCAGTGGACGGACCGGCCGCCGGGATTCGCCTCCGACCGACGACTCTGTTTCGGTCGCCGAGTTGGTCCGTCGGGTAGGCGACCAGAAGCCGCCACCTGCCCCGGCTGCGCCGCCCAAGGCAGCGCCGACCAAATCCGCGCCACCCAGGACTCCACCTCCATCAGCGTCCGCGCCGCCCCCGGCCCGGCCGATTCCCGCGCGTCCGACAGTCCCGCCCGCCGCTGCGGACTGGATCACCGAAGAACATCCCGTCACCTCCGCAGTGCCGCGGGTAGTCGGTGACACCGGCGCTACCCGTCTGGCGCAAAGCAAGATTCGCCGCCGCCATCGCGCAAAAGTGATCGGCCGATCGGCAGTAGCGTTCCTGGCCGTCATGTCTCTCGCGTTGACCGGCGTCGTCTGGGGTTATCTGCGGTCAGTCGAAGGCGGTTTCGATCAGATTGCGGCACTCGACACCGAGTCCGACGACATCATCGACGCCGGGGGCCAGCTCGGCGACGAGACGTACTTGATCATCGGCACCGATACCCGCGCCGGCGCGAGCGGTGAGATCGGCGCCGGAACCGTCGAAGACGCCGAAGGCGCGCGCGCCGACACGGTCATGCTGGTGAACATTCCCGCCGACCGAAGCCGTGTCGTCGCCGTCTCCTTCCCGCGTGACCTCGACGTCGAACGTCCGATCTGCCAGGGCTGGGACAACGACGCCGGCAAGTACACCAGCGAAACCTTCCCGGCCGCCAGTGGCGACAAGCTCAATGCGACGTACGCACTCGGTGGTCCCAAGTGCCTGGTCAAGGTCATCCAGAAGATGTCCGGCCTGAAAATCGGGCACTTCGTCGGAATGGACTTCGCCGGTTTCGAGCGCATGGTCGACACCGTCGGCGGCGTGAACGTCTGCTCCCCCGGACCGATCGAGGACGGCATCCTCGGAACCGTCCTCGCATCCGGCGGAACGCAGATGCTCGACGGCCGTACCGCCCTCAACTATGTGCGTGCGCGCCACGTCGAAGCCGAGGGTAACGGCGACTACGGACGCATCACCCGTCAGCAGAAGTTCCTGTCGGCGCTGCTCCGCTCGGCCCTGTCCAACCAGGTCCTCCTGAATCCGAGCAAGCTCAACGGATTCATCAACGCCTTCACCAGCGACACGTTCGTCGAGAACATCGACACGAAGTCGCTGGTCACCCTCGGCCGTTCGCTGCAGAACGTCGACGCGGGCGCGGTCACGTTCTTGACGGTCCCCACGGACGGCACCAACGACTGGGGCAACGAGATTCCTCGCACCGACGAGATCAAGTCCCTCTTCCAGGCGATCATCGACGACGAACCGCTTCCGGGTGAAGAGCGCGAGGACACCACACCGTCGTCGACCAGTTCCACGACAACCCCTCCTACGTCCAGCATGCCGCCCGCCGCCACTTCCGTCGAAGCGATGAGTGCCTACAACATCTCGGTCGACGTCTCCAACGCGTCGGGAATCGCCGGGCAGGCCGCGACGATCGCCGACAGCCTCGCTGCCTACGGTTTCCAGATCTCCACGGTCGGCAACTTCAGCGCAGCCACCGGCCTGGCGAATGCTCAAGCCTCGACCACCGTCGTGCGTTACGCAGCAGGTTACGAGGCTGAAGCGGTCACTGTCGCTTCGTCGATTCCCGGTGCGGTTCTCGTTCTCGCTCCGAGCATGGGAGACATGATCGAGGTCGTCGTCGGAAGCAATTTCGCCGGCACCGTCGTCGCCCCCGCGGACCCGGGGACCATCCTGGCGGCAAATCCGACATCGGTCGACACCAGCACCTCGACGGCTCTGCCCGCCGACATCGCCAGCGTCAACGCAGGCGACACCACCTGCGACTGACACGCGTTCATTCACCTTGCGTTCACCTGGTGCTTGTGACTTGGTCTTTCACGGCACGTAGGCTCTGACCTCATGCGCGTGGCTTACAACGAACAGATGACCGAGCTTGCAGACACGCTCGGCGAGATGGCAGGACTGGCAGGTGCCGCTATGGAGCGCGCCACCCAGTCCCTGCTCCAGGCAGACCTGTCCCTGGCAGAACAAGTAATCGGCGAACACGACAAGATCACCGAACTCAGCACCATTTGCGAGGAGCGCGCGTTTGCGCTGCTCGCCCTGCAGGCTCCCGTTGCCGGAGATCTGCGCTCGGTGGTCAGTGGAATCCAGATCGTCGCTGACATCGACCGCATGGGTGCACTCGCCCTGCACGTCGCGAAGATCGCGCGCCGCCGACATCCCAACCACGTGCTTCCCGAAGAGGTCAACGGCTACTTCGCCGAGATGGGACGCATCGCTGTCTCCATCGGTGCGGCCGCCAAGGTCGTCCTCGAGACCCGCGACCCCGAGCGCGCTGCCCGCCTGCGCGAAGAAGACGAAGCGATGGACGACCTCCACCGCCACCTCTTCACCGTCCTCATGGACCGCGAGTGGAAGCACGGCGTTGCCGCCGCAGTCGACGTCACGCTGCTCGGCCGCTTCTACGAGCGGTTCGCCGACCACGCCGTCGAGGTCGGCCGACGCGTCATCTTCCTGGTGACCGGCAAGCTGCCCGAAGAGCCGGAAACCACCGAGAAGGTCGACAACCTCACCTCGTACCCGGATCTCTGAACCCAACCGTCCACGTGAGTAAAAGGCGGCCGCGCACTTGCGCGGCCGCCTTTCCTATTCAGTTCTCGTGTAACCAGGTCTTCAACGTGGGTCCTGCAGTTGTGGATCCCGGCCCGGGCAGCAGCGCCCCACCCTTCATCGCCTTACCCGCTCCCGGCATCGAGATCGGGATCAGCCACTTGCGTCGGCCACGGTATTTCAAAATCTCACGCGTCATGGCCGGGATCTCGAGGACCTCAGGCCCGGCGAGATCTGGAGCCCTCCCGGTCGGACCGTTCTGAGCGCATGTCACCAGAGCCTCGGCGACGGTCTTCGCCGCTATCGGTTGGGAGCGCATCCGGGGAACCATCGCGACCGGCCCCAGTCCGAAGAGCGCGATGGTCTTCTCGCCGAACTCGAACCACTGAGTGGATCGCAGGATCGTGAAGGGAATGCCCGACGCTTCCACCGCGCGTTCCTGCGCGGCCTTTCCCTGGTAGTACCCGAAGGACTTCAACTGCGGATCGTCGCAGTTCACGATCGAGAGCAGCACGTGATGCTTAACGACTGCTCTGGCTTCGGCCGCGGCGATGTTCTTCGCTGCCGTCTCGAAGAACTCGATCGCCTTCTTGGCACTGTTGGTGACGTGATCACTCACGTCGATGACAACGTCGGCACCGACAAATGCTTCGTCCAACCCCGCACCCGTGGAGATGTCGACTCCCGTCGATCGAGCGGCGGCTACGACGTCATGGCCCCCGATTTTCGCCTGCTCGACGACCAGCTTTCCCATCTGGCCGGTTCCGCCCAGAACAACAATTCGCATGATGCCTCCGTCAAACCCGTCCGCCCGGCTCTCTTCGGCCTGGTCACATACTGGACGACGCAGCCTCCCGAAGTGTGACGGTCGGGCGAATCAGTCGCTGTATTTCTGCGAAACCCGCCCACGCCACTGCGACCAGATCGGATCCAACGCTGCGCTCGCCTCGTGTGCGTGATCGGCCACGGCCCGTGCCAGCATCCCTGCTCCCGCCAGCGGCGTCACGTGCCCTTCGACCACGTCGGAAGTCTTGATCCCCAACAGCATCGTCGTACCGAGCACGCGATGGCCACCGAGAATTCCCGGCAGCGAACGGCCCGGCACGCTACGCAGGTCGAGTGTTTCCACGAGCAGCGCGTCACCGTCGACGGTAATGCGCTGATCCGAGCGAAGGGCACCGCCGGTTTCGCCGGTCCGGCCGAACACGATCATCTCGTCGAGCAGCGCAACCGCATCGGATTCCAGTGAAATATCCACGCGCCTGGTCACATCCGCGCCGCCCGCGACGACAAACGGTGCCGCGCGCCAGATCAGCGCCGCACCGGCGCCGACGCTCGCCGAAGCCGACCACGACGCCCGGCCGCCACGCGCGTTGTACGCGACGGTCCCCGACGGCTCGATCACCTCGAGGCACGTACCCGGAGCGACTACGAATTCGATACGCAGGTCGTCGCCGGCCAGCAGCGTTGCACTGTGCCCTACCAAGGCAATTCGCACGGTGAGCCCGCGAGCGTCGACGAACCGCGGGGCCAGGAAGTCGCCCGAGATCAGCTCTCGCGCAACAGCGGTGTCACCCACTCTCTCGACGACGACCCGCGTAGCTCCGGTGCGCATCAGTGAGCGTGAGAGTGGCTGTGCCCGTGACCGTGTCCGTGGTCTTCTTCATCGGCATGGAAGTGCGGCGCCATCGGCCCCGGATCCTGCGGGGTGTGACTACCCGCGCGGTGAGCTGCGATGACCTGGCGAAGCCACGCACTGAGCTGGTCGATCGTCGCGTGATCCTTCTGGCTGAGCGCGAGAACGGGAAGTCCGTCTCGCGCGGCCGTGGCATCGGCCACCATCTGGACCGCGTCGACGTCGACGTACGGGGCCAGGTCGATCTTGTTGACCACCAACAGATCTGCCCGCTCGATGCCGGGACCACCCTTACGTGCGACGTCTCCGCCGCCCGCGACGTCGATGCAGAAGATCTGGGCGTCGACCAGTGCCGGGCTGAACGTGGCGGTCAGGTTGTCACCGCCGCTTTCCACGATCACCATGTCGAGGGGATGGAACTGACGCTCGAGGTCTTCGACCGCAATGAGGTTCGGCGTCACGTCGTCACGGATGGCCGTGTGCGGGCACGCTCCGGTCTCGACTGCGACGATGCGCTCGATCGGAAGTACGTTGGCCGCGCGCAACAGTCGCGCGTCCTCGTCGGTGTAGATGTCGTTGGTGACCACCGCGATCTCGTACTCCGACGCGAGCTCGCGGCAGATGGTGGCGATGAGGGTACTTTTGCCGGTGCCGACGGGGCCGGCAACGCCGAGCCTCAAACCTCTTGCAGCAGTGGTGGTGTTGTTCAGGTTGTCAAGCACGGAAAATCCTCCTGGATCGAGCGTGGTGTTCGAGTGACCATTGTTCGACCAACGGTCCTGTTGTTGCGGGTATATCTGTGACGCCCTCGACTGCTACGGCAGCCGCGGCGACGGTTTCGATGGTCGGGGCTGCTCGGAGCAACCATTCGACCGGTTCTGCCGGATCCACCGGCAGTAGCTTCAGTGCCGCCGACGCCACCGTTTGAGCGTCGTCGTACAAACAAGATCTGGCTGCCTGCAGGTCGTCCATCCCGGAGATCGCCGTGAAGACTCCCAACGCGAGCGGACGCATCGGATGCCCAGGCAGCGCCATGAGCATCTGCACCGCGGGGTGCTGCGGCCACAATCGCGACGCCAGCCTGGCCAGTCCACGTCCGAGCTGAATCGACGCCTCACGCAGCGGTGCGCTGGGGGTCCGAGCGAGCAGTTCCCGCGAGATGTCCTCGAGTTCGCCTGCACCACCGGCACTTACGGCCCAGCGGCGCGTGACCACCGCTGCAGCGGCCTCGACAAGTCCCACTGTTTCGAGTCGACCGCGAATGAAGTCGGGGACCTGACTCTGTAGGAGTCCGCCCGCCAGTGCCGGTTCCAACCCCGACGAGTGAGCGTGACCGCCGGTAGGCAGACGCCCGTCTGCCAAGAGCATCGATGCTATCTCGGCAGACGCCATCTCGATTGACATGGTTTCAGAACAGCATGTAGCGCTGAGCCATCGGCACTACGTCAACGGGGTTGGGAGCGATCAGGTCGCCGTTGACCTTGATGGCAAACGTCTCCGGATCGACGTCGATGGACGGCAGTGCCGTGTTGTTCGGCATATCCGCCTTGGTGAGGTGCCTCGTCGGACGAACACCGGTGAGGGTGCGCGTGAGACCGAGACGACCGGCCAGACCGTCCTCGATCGCCATCGGCGAGACGAACGTCGTGGACAGGTGCGGGGCTGATCCCGGAGTCGCCGCGATGGCCGGGCGAACGAACACCGGTTGCGGGGTCGGGATAGCAGCATTCGGATCACCCAGCGGCGCAGCAACTATCGCCCCACCCTTGATCACGGCAGAAGGACGGACACCGAAGAACGCGGGATCCCACAGCACCAGGTCCGCCATCTTCCCGGCCTCGACCGATCCGATCTCGTGATCGATACCGTGAGCCACCGCGGGGCAGATCGTGTACTTGGCGACGTAACGGCGCGCACGCTCGTTGTCGGCCGGCATGCTGGTACCCAGCTTGCCGTACTGGGCCTTCATGACGTGGGCGACCTGCCATGTCCGCAGGGTCACCTCACCGATACGGCCCATCGCCTGGGCGTCGGACGAGGTGATGGAGATGGCACCGATGTCGTGCAGAAAGTCTTCCGCTGCAATAGTTGTCGGCCGGATCCGGGACTCGGCAAAGGCAAGATCCTCTGGAACCCGGGGATTGAGCGCATGACACACGATGAGCATGTCGAGGTGCTCGGCAACCGTGTTTACGGTGTGCGGCAACGTCGGATTGGTCGATGCCGGAAGAACGTTCGGCTCACCTGCCGTCACGATGATGTCCGGAGCGTGCCCGCCGCCGGCGCCTTCCGCATGGAACACGTGGATCCCGCGCCCGGCGATCGCGTCCAAAGTGTGCTGTACGTAGCCGGTTTCGTTGAGGCTGTCGGCGTGCAGCGCCACCTGGAGCCCGAACTCGTCAGCTGCTCGCAGAGCTGCGTCGATTGCCGCCGGAGTGGAACCCCAGTCCTCGTGGACCTTGAATCCACCTGCGCCGGCGAGAGCTTCCTGACGCATGGCCTCATGGCTGACGGTGCTGCCCTTGCCGAGGAGAAGAACGTTGAGCGGGATGTGGTCGAGGGCCCGGTGCATCATCGTCAGCGACCAGGCGCCGGGCGTGACGGTGGTTGCCTTGCTTCCCTCGGTTGGGCCCGTTCCGCCGCCCGCCACCGTCGTCGTACCGGTCGCGAGCGCTTCCATCATCTCGATTTCACTGAGGAAGTGCACGTGAGTGTCGATCGCACCCGCGGTGAGGATCTTCCCCTCGCCGGCGATCACGTCGGTGCTCGGCCCGATGAGCAACTTGGGGTGCACGCCATCCATGATGTCGGGGTTACCGGACTTGCCGATCGCAACGATGCGTCCGTCGCGAATTCCGACGTCTGCCCGGACGATTCCCCAGTGATCGAGGATCACCGTGTTGGTGATGACGACGTCGAGAGCGCCCTGGTCGCGAGTGGTCAGGCCCTGGCCCATCGACTCGCGGATGCTCTTGCCGCCGCCGAAGACCATCTCGTCGCCGGTCGCGGTGTAGTCGTGCTCGATCTCGATCCACAGATCTGTGTCGGCCAAACGGATCTGGTCGCCAGCGGTCGGGCCGTACAAGGAGGCGTAACCGCGTCGATCGATCCTGCTCATTCGGCTGTCCTCTCAACTGGCGTCGCGACGTCGTCCGGTGAATCCGCCTCGACTGGAACATCACTCACACGAACGTTCACCGAAGAGGCTCGCAAAGGTTCTTCGACCTCGACGCCGGGCGTGCCGAACGGCATCACGGTCTTGGGCTCACGCGCATGCGTCGGTAGGTCTTCGTCCGGCACGATCTGCAGGCCCGGAACCCTTTTGAGTCCGCCGAGCGCGATCAGTGTCACCGTCCTGCTTACCCCGGGTTCGAACCGAACCGACGTTCCCGAGGGGATGTCGAGCCGGAAGCCGTCTGCCGCTTCGCGATCGAAGGTCAACGCCGGGTTGGCCGCTGGAAGGTGGAGATGTGAACCGATCTGAATGGGGCGATCGCCGTCGTTGACGACGACCATCGTGATCTTTTCCGCGTCAGTGCCGAACTCGAGCGGTTCGGTGGACACACGTACCTCACCGGGGATCATCGAATGGGCTCCGTCACGGTGACCAGCTTGCGACCGTCCGGGAAAGTGGCCTCCACCTGGACGTTTGCAATCATCTCGGGTACCCCTTCCATCACGTCGTCGCGGGTGAGCACTTGCCGACCGGCGTTCATCAGTTCCGCAACCGTCATTCCGTCACGCGCACGCTCGAGAATCCAACACGAGATCAGGGCCATCGCTTCGGGGTAGTTCAGCAGTACCCCGCGCTCGCGGCGGTCGCGGGCGACCATGCCCGCAACGCTCAGGAGGAGCTTTTCGGTATCTGAAGGGGTGAGGTGCACTGACAAGCCCTTCCTGTTGTGAAACGACATCGATCGACAGCGTGCTGTCGGGCCGAGATTAGCATTGCCCGAAGCGTCGTCAGTATCCACGAGATTCACATCGTCGGCTACTTCAGCGCGCACTCGGCGCACTTGCGCTGCTCATCGAATTATTCGGGCGCCCAACGACGCTCAGCTCTGCGCCCCGGAGTGGGAACTATCACCACAACCAAAAAGTTTCACCCCCGTCTCCTGTCGGAAACGGGGGTGAAACATGATCGTGCAGTGTGCAATCCCAGGGGCTATCCGAAGCGGCCGGAGATATAGTCCTCGGTGGCCTTCTGCGTCGGGTTCGAGAAGATCTTCTCGGTGTCGTCGATCTCGACGAGCTGACCGGGCTTACCGGTTGCCTCGAGGTTGAAGAATGCCGTCTGGTCACTCACACG
>NZ_CAIJDS010000036.1:0-72314 GCF_903819475.1 Rhodococcus sp. UFZ-B548 | reverse complement strand
CTCGGAATCGCAGATCAACTGAACGTCACTGTCTCACTTGACTTGACACATAGCGCCCGCGGACAGTCATCGACCTTCTCGAGCATCATGCGCGGGAGACCAATTGGACTCTGCCCCAAAGCTCTATCCCCCGCGCCGACGCAGTGAAAGTTGCTGCCCAGCTGGGTCTCGACATGCACAAGATAGACATAATCAGTCTCGATCACTGGTTTCGGTCGAGACTGTACTGACACAAAGGTTGCTCTCGCCAAAATAACTGCCTCCCAAACTTTTCAGTTCTCCTTCGGGATCATCCTTCGCAATGAACAGGACCTATTGCGCTGTCACTACAGACGAACAGTGCGAGCACTGATGGACGAAAACAATGGCTGCACAATGACGGCAGTGGTCGCGCCCGACACCGATTCTCTCAGGCAGATGGCGATTCACAGTTCCACTACCGGTGTCAGCTCCCGAAGTTCATGCCAGGGGTTGATGTGGGCGCACCAGCGCTGGGCAATGAGACCACCCAGGATGCTTGTTGCACCGCGTATGTGGTGTACGGGAACATCGCCAGGTAGGGCTCGAGTCCTGGGTAGTCCGATACCCACATACTCGTCGGTTCATCGACGCTGCCGCAGGATGCCAGGACGACGTAGGAGCCGTCCGGGATATCGTTGATCGTCTGAACTGTTGTACCGGTGGGGATCACGCCGCTCTCGTAGATCGCCTGTCCTGGACCGATCGTGGCTTCGATTGGTGGCAGCACTCCGCCGGGCGCGTTCGCGAGCGAGGTGCTGCATTGCAGAGCTCCACCCGAATTGTTGGTGATGGTGTTGCTCACGGTCGAGCCGGAAGCACTGTAAGCGAAGGTGACGTCGGCAGCTGTGGAAGCTGAGGCCAGCGAGGGAGCAGCCATTGCCAACGGAAGAGCGGCAGCACCGATGAGGGCCGCTCGTGTGATCGAATGCATCGAATCTCCATCTCGTTCAGCCTGAAAGGTCGTCAGTTGATCTTGACATGAAACGAGACCAATTGGACGGATTCAACGTAGATTGATGTCTTCGCTAAAGACCACAGTTGGTGGCTATTTCAGAATGACCTGGGATGTCGATAAATTGAATGCCCGTTTCTTCTTCGAGTGCTGCCCACCGATCCCCTCGATTCGCGAGGCCGAAATCAGCCTGAGACTCACGACATTCCGGTATCCCGCAGGGTGATGTTCAGCCGCCCGGACGGCAGACCAATGTCGGGACTTGCACTTCCCGCAATAACTTTCGGCACTCCGTGATACGCGAACCGAGACTCCCCACCGAAGACGAAGAGATCACCCGAATGGAGTTCGACGTCGGTGTACGGCTTGTTCCGATTCTCGGAATTCCCGAACCGAAAGACACAACTCTGCCCGACGCTCAGTGAGACGACGGGAGCGTCGCAGCGCTCGTCCTTGTCCTGATGCATACCCATCCGAGCGCCCTCGTCGTAGAAATTGATCAGCGCGGTGTCCGGCGTGTACCGCTCCCCCACAGTCGGATCATCATAGGCAGCGGCAACTGCGCTACGGCCGAGGCCGACGAGCCAGTCGGGCACAGCGGCAACCGGTTCACCGTTCACGTCGTCGGCGGTGCGCGTGTATTTGTACGGCTGCCAGTGCCAACCGAGACAGACTGTTTGCACCGACATCTTGTGCCCACCAGGGACGACGGCCGAGCGCATCGGCACGGGCGCGGTCGCCCACCGTCGGCACTCGGCCACCAAGGTGCGCTGTTGTTCGATGCTGAGCCAATCCGGAACGAGAATCGCCCCTGGCGCCACTTCCATTCGTGGCCGAGGAATCAGAGCGTTCATGAAATCCACGCTAATCGGTTTCGAAGCATTGACACCCTCCGCATGGACTCGTATCGTAATCAACAGATTGGTTGATAAAGGAGATGGTTGACAAGTGATCGTGGATCCAGGGGCAGACGAGCGTCTCGACAAAGCGTTCATGGCGCTTGCCGACCCGGTACGACGGCGGATCATCGCCCGCCTGAGCACCGGTCCCCAAACGGTCAACGAGTTGGCCGAGCCATTCGAGATCACGAAACAGGCCGTCTCCAAACATATTCAGGTACTCGAAGCCGCGGGTTTGGTCACTCGCAGCCGCGAAGCCCAGAGGCGGCCGGTACATCTCAACGCCGCAACTCTCGAGGCCTTGACCGCCTGGATCGACCGCTATCGACTGATCCACGAACAACAGTTCCGCAAGCTCGATCACCTACTCAGCACCACACAGAAGGAGACTTAGCCATGGCTACCACCAATCCCGTCAGCATCACGGCTCCTGAGGGCGTGCCGTACATCGACATCACCCGCGAATTCGACGCACCCGTCAGTGCCGTCTTCGCAGCTCATTCGAATCCCGAACTGGTCCAGCAGTGGCTCGGCCCCAACGGATACGAGATGGAAATCGACGAATACGAGTTCGTGAGCGGCGGTCGATACAAGTACGTCCATCGCAACCCCGAGGGCGAAGAGTTCCGGTTCAACGGTGTATTTCACGTTGTTCGCGAGAACGACTTTGCCATCCAGACTTTCGAATACGAGGGATTTCCCGACGTCGTCAGCATCGAATCGATCACGTTCGAGGACCTGGGCAACGGACGCACCCGTCTCTCCGGCCATTCCGTATATCCGAGCCTCGAAGCGCGAGACGGAATGATCGAGAGCAATATGGAGCTCGGCGTCACCGAAGGTTACGAACGCCTGGACAAGATCGTCGCGCAACTCTGACCACCTGTTTACCCGAACCTCTTCAGCGAAAGGCAGTTTCATGGACTGGACCCTCGAAGTAGTCATCGTTCCCGTCAATGACCTCGGCCGCTCCATCGAGTTCTACCGTGACAAGGTCGGTTTCGATCTCGACCACCACACCGTCAACGAACACATGACGGTCGCCCAGCTCACTCCGCGTGGTTCGGGCTGCTCGATCGTCATCGGCAACCTGCCGTCGCAAACCGAGATGGCCCCTGGTTCGTTGAAGGGATTGCAGTTGGTCGTGGCCGACGCTGCAACGGCTCGCCAAGAGCTCATCGACCGCGGCGTCGATGCCAGTGAGGTCACCGTCTTCGACGAGCGCGACGGGGGCACCTTCTTCGGATTCGCCGACCCGGACGGCAATACCTGGGCTGTCCAGCAGCTGAAGGTCCGCGGCGACAAGCCGCTCATTCCGAAGGAGTACCGCGACCGCTTCGGCGAGTAGCAACTGCCTTCCAAGCTGCGTAACCTTCGGGCATGCAGACGGCACAGGGGCGATAGCCGGCCGCAATCGCGGTCGGCTCGTCCGCGAAGAACACCCGACTGGCGACATACCCACCACGCGCGATTGCCTGCGCAGCCCCTCGACAGTCGAGTCGACCGTAGATCTTCGTTTTCCGATGTCCGCCAAGCACACCGGGCGTCGAACTCTCGTAGGGTTTATTGCGAGCGTCGCGGAGAATGTACGTCTTACTCGGCATCATGAAGCACCAATCCCAATGTTCGACGCGTGCCGGAGTGCACCACACTGACACCATGTCGCACAGGGGCTCTCGACCACCCCCGCAAACTCTGCACCGGTCGATCCCGCGTGGTGAAGATCAACGCGTGACCTTGCTCGAGAACTGTCACCGTCCCTTTCGACTGGGCACGCGGCCGCTGTTCCACGAGCAAGAACTCGCCGCCGGCGTGGTCGATGCGAGGTCTGTCGAGCCCGATCACGACTTGCAACGGAAACACCAACTCTCCGTACAAGTCCCGATGCAATGCATTCCAGTCACCAGGTCCGTAGGACAGAAGGATCGGGGTAGGGCGATTCTGACCGGCGTCGTGACACTGATCGATCCATTCTTCGAATGAATCCGGCCACGGTGCACCCTCGCCCAGCTTGAACGCCCACTCCCGCGCCACGGGCAGCAGGTGTCGGTAGAAGGCGGATCGCATAGCCGTGATCGGCTCCGGTACGGGATCGCCGAAGTACCGGTACTCCCCCTGGCCGAAGCGGTATCGAGCCATGTCGATGGTGCTCCGGAACCGGTCGACGTCCGAGTACCAGGAAGCAATTTCGCGGCACTCCGACTCGTCGAGTATCGGCGCCGTCTGGGCACACCCACTGGAGTTGATTCCCTCGATCAGCGCAGGCCAATCGAGGGAATCAACTCGAGCAGACAGATCGGTGAAGAGGTCCATACGTCGTAGACGACGCGGCGGTCAGGAATGTGAGAATGCCAGCAGCTGGTCAGCCAGATTGTTGTACGTACGGGCGATCCCGGCATAACTGAGCACGGGTTCCGGATTCCAGGTCCCGATCTTTCCCGCCTTCACCGCGGGCAAGTTGGACCACGCAGGATTGGTTCCGAGCGTATCCAGTTGCAAACTGGACGGGCGATCGTCGAGGAAGATCATGTCGGCCGGATAGTGGTCCGCCATCTCCCAAGCCAGTTTCTCGACGTAGACCGACGATCCCTCGGCCGGATCGACGACGGCAAGTCCCAATCCCGCCAGGTCTGCGAGGATCGGGAATCCCGAAAGACTGACACGAATCGTGTCCGGATCTGCGGACGCGAACAAAACCTGTGAATTATTCAGCGAAGAAGCAACTTCGGAGATCCGCGCACGCGCAGCGTCGTAGTCTTTTCGCTGAGCCTCCATATCCTGGTCCGCTCCGAGTTCCACGGCCAGTTCCACGATCTCTTGCACGGTTCGGTCGATGGTTCCTGCTGCCGTTTCCACGAACAGTACTGTCGACAAGCCTTTCACCGCATCCAAGTTCGCCTCGTCTAGTAGTGCCGAACCACGCAACTGAGGGACGATGACGACGTCCGGCTCCAGCGCAGCGATCTTCTCGAGTTCCACCTGTCCCCAGAGCTGCCCGACCATGTCGGTCTTCGAGAAATCCAAGTTGCCGGAGATGCTGGTGTCCGTTGATCCCGGTGATCGTGTCAGCGCCCCGAAAACACCGACAGGCACCAGTCCGTAATCCCAGAGAGCACCCGCGATACCGGTGTAGGTGACAAATGTCCTTGGCGGTGAATCCAATTCGATCAGGTTGCCGCGATCATCGGTGAAGGACCAGCCTGCATCGCCTTCACCCCCGGCGTCTGCGCCCGAACGCGAGCAACCGGCCGCTGCCAGCGCAGCAGCCAATCCTGCTGCAGCGCCGAGGAACCTGCGGCGATTCCAGTCCATCTCGAGACGCCGGTGCGGTCGTGGAGTGAACAGCGTGGTCATGTGTGTGCCCTTTCGGCGATTGGTTGAACTGTTGCAGGAGTTGACGAACGAGAAAAGAGAAGGATCGATACCAAACCCGTGAGCATTCCGACGCCGGCGCAGAAGACCAACGGCCACAGCAAGGCGAACTCGTCCGGACCGGCGAAGAGAGAGCCGCACAACGCAATTCCGACGGCAAGCCCGAATTGACGCGACGAGTTGGCTGTCGCCGAAGCCGTCCCGGCGCGCTCTGCCGGGGCGTCCGACATCGCGGCACCCGGCAGCACCGGCGACACCATCGCGGAACCGACACCGGTCAGAATCAGCCCGGCGATCAGCGCGGGCCAGACCGGCTCGGCGAGAACGTACAGCATGGCCACGCAACCGATTCCGCAGAGAACCGTCCCGAATCCGAGCGACAGTCGAAGGTCGACTCGCTGAAGCCGTGATCCACACAGCGCCGACACAAAGACAAAAGCGAGCGGTTGAATCGAGAGCACGAGTGCGGCCGCCGATGCCGACAGTTCCAGCCCGTTCTGCAGCCACAATGAAAGGACTACGAGCGGGCCGTAGGCCGCGAGGTAGTACCCGAACGCAGCGACGAGGACGCCGTCGAATTTCAGGGATCGGAACAATGCCGGATCGAGCATCGGACTGCTGCCTCGACGCTGCCAGGACACAAACGCCGTCAGCGCACCGATTGCGATCAGGAAGGCAAGAACTGTCGACGACGAAGCCCACCCGATGTCGCCGCCCCACGTCACGCCGAGAACCGCGGCAACGGCAGCGAGGGTGAACAAAACGATTCCGGCCCAGTCGATGTTGTCGTCGCCGCGCTCACTGTCGGCGAAACAGAACACAGCCATTGCGAGCGCTACTGCGGCCACGGGTATTCCGAAATAGAAGACCGCACGCCAGTCGAAGAACTGCGTCAGCAGCCCTCCTGCAACGTTCCCGATTCCCGCCGCCAATCCAGCGACGGCGCCCCACGCAGCAAAGGCGACGTGACGATCGCGGCCCGAATATGCGTCGCCGAGCAGAGGCAGGAGCGTCGCGAACATCGCCGCACCGGCAATTCCTTGCGCGCCGCGAGCAACGACCAGAACCGTGACGTCCGGGGCAATCGCGCACACGGCCGTTGCAACCAGGAACACGACCAGTCCGCAGATGTAGAGGCGTTTACGTCCCCACGCATCGCCGAGCGCGCCCATGCCCACCAGAAGCGCGGCAAGAGCCAGCGTGTAGGCGTCGACGACCCAGGACATCGCGCCCGTACTGCCGTCCAAACCGACTGCGATGGCCGGCACCGCGATTGTCGTGATGGTGGCGTACGTCAGTAACAGGAAAGTTCCGATGCATGCGGCGATGAGCGGCAGCCATCGTCGTGCCGACATGGTCAACCTCCGGATAGGGCGGTAAGTGCGCCCTAACTATGGAGGTTCAAGTCAACTTGAAGTCAAGCGCCGCTTCGACGCGTATGTCGAGCTGCTCGAGCAACCACGGGCACTGCATCGGACGCTCTTGCCGACACGTCAGGTGATGCTCGAGGATCAGTTTCGCTCGCGTAGCAGCGGCGATCTGCGCCTCGAGTGTCGACACTTGATCTGCGAGAACCGTCGAGAACTGGTCGGACGTGGTGTCGGTTTCGATGAAGGACCGCACCTGTTCCAAGGACATTCCCGTCTCGGTGTACATCCGGATCAATGCCAGCCGGCGCAGCTCACGCTGCCCGTACCAGCGTTTGCCGCCAGTTCGCGACCGCGCGGACAGCAGTCCTTCGTCCTCGTAATAGCGCAAGGTCGAAGCCGCAATTCCGAACGATTTTGCAACCTCGCCGATCGGGATCAAGTGCTCACGCATTCACCGATCGTAGGCTGAACGCGTAGGCGGTTCCGGCAGTTATGTGTGACTTGGCATACTGACTAACGGAAGGGGTCGCGTAAGTGATCTCACGGCAAAATGCTGGATGCGCTCGTTGAACGAGGGAGAGCTGTGCTGGATCCAACGCGACCTGTCGGGCCGTACTCGTCAGGAGTGCCCGCCACTGCCCTCGAAGTCCACATGCCGGACCTCGAACGCTTCGGCCTCGCCCAGTTGTGGCGTTCCGCGATCATCGCCGTCGTGTTGTCGACATCGATCATGCTGGCACTGATCGTGTGGCCTTTCCGCAAGCGTGGACGCACGTGGGCTGACGCTGCCTCTGACGGGATGGTCGACGGCTTCATCGCTCTGGGTCCCACCTTCGTCAAGCTCGGTCAACTGGTCGCGTCGTCGTCCGGCCTGTTCCCGGCCCCCGTCGCCAATGCATGCCTACGTTGCCTCGACGACGTTCCGTCATTTCCTGCCGAGCAGGCCAGAAGCGTCGTGCACGAGGACCTCGGATACTCCGTAGACGACCTGTTCGCGAAATTCGACGACGTACCTCTCGCGGCCGCGTCGGTAGCGCAGGTACACGCGTGCGTTCTGCACGATGGCCGCGAGGCCGTCATCAAGATCCAGCGTCCGGACATCTATGCGCGGATGCTGATCGACCTGCGGGCGGCGTACTGGGGTGCGAACATCCTCGAGAAGTTTGTCGAGTTCCTTCGAATTGCCAATGCCACCGCCATCATTCGCGATCTGCACAATGCAACGATGACGGAATTGAACAGCGCGGTCGAGGCCGACCGGCAAACCACATTCCGGAACAACATCAGCGCATTCGGTGACAACAAAGGAGTCACGACACCGGAGGTGTACTGGGACTACTGTGGTCCCCGCGTCATCTGTATGGAACGCATGCGCGGCGTTCCACTGGATCGGTTCGTCGCCGGTCCGGACGGCATCGACGAAGCCCGCATGCTGATCCGGCGCGGAGTGAAGGTCTGGCTCGAATCAGTCATCGTTCACGGTCCGTTCCACGGAGATGTCCACGCGGGAAATTTGTGGGTCCTCGACGACGGCCGGATAGCGATGCTCGACTTCGGCATCGTCGGCGTCCTTCCCGAGACATGGAGATGCATCCTTTCCGACATGTTCCGAGCCACCCTCATCGACGGTGATTTCGCCCGTGTCGCCCGCGGAATTCGATCCTTGGGATATGCAACCGACTACGAAGTCGACGACGATCAGCTCGGCATGCAGGTCGCAACGGCCCTGGCCCCGATTCTCGGCCGTGACCTCGGTGAACTCAAGCTCAGTGAATTGATCATGGCACTGATTCAGTTGGGCAAGCAGTGGGGTGTTGCGAGTCCCGAGGAATTGGTTCTTTTCGGTAAACAACTCGGATACTTCGAGCGATATGCGACGGCGTTGGCACCTGGTTGGGTGATCGGACAAGACCTTTATCTGTTCAAGAACGTTTTTCCAGAGGCAGTCGCCGAAAAGGTGCAGGAACTCGGCATCACCATGCCTGACGAATAAATTTGTCCCCTATTTCCTTATTCTGCATTTCGTCTGTCGGGGTTAGCCTGTAATGACCCACCGGCCGAGGAGCAAATGTGCAGCCACTTTCTGTAGCCCTCCCGCAAGCGTCGACAGGTCCGAGGAATAACGGGCCGAGTGTCGGCACCACCCTCGGCGCCCTCATGCATTCCACGGACAAGTCCGTGATCGAACTTCTGGAAAGCCCGGATGGACTCGATGTCGAAATCCGTTCGATCGCCCTCGTCGAGTCCTCCGATATCGACGGCACCGACAGCCGTGGTGCGATCTCCGACATCTACCTCCCCGTAGGGGTGCCCGAATCGACGTTGACGCAGTGGCTGCGAAAGTTCGAAGGCAGGCCGGCGAGGCGTCGTCCGAAGCTTCTGCTCGTCAAGAATGCGCGCGAGGCGACGACGGTTCTCACCGCCGCACGTAACATCGGGATCGCAGTGGCCGCGGTACATCCGCAGGCTAGTTCCGGGCACGTCTATTCGCTCGTACTACGGCTTCTGACACAGAGCATGTACCGTTCGCGGGCCGTCGCAGGAGTTGTGGCCGGTGGTGATTCGGATCTGTTCGCGCTCTCGGAAACGATCGCCGAATTGACTGGCGGACTCGTGACGATCGACGACACGGCACTCCATGTCATCGCATATTCCTCTGCTCACGAAGGCGAAGACGAACTCCGTCAGCTCTCCATACTCGGCCGGGAGTGGCCGATCGAATACACCGAATGGATAGAGAGCAGAGGCGTGTTCGAGCATCTCAGGCGATCGGACGAGGTCATCAGTCTGCCCTCCGAGCCGAGCATCGGAGCCGCGCAGAGGCTGGCTGTGAGCATCACCCGCCCGGACCTGTCAGCGCCGACGGGTTCTGTTGCACACCAACACAATCTCGGCAGCATCTGGGTGCAGCGCGCCTCTGAACCTCTTTCCCACGACGCCCAAGCGGTATTGCGGGGTGCAGCGGCGGTCGCCGCACGCATTCTCATGCGGACCTTGGACGCCTCCAGCCGCGAGAATGCCCAAGTGCAAAGGCTGTTCGGTGTTCGCTCCGGTGGGGTCGACATGCACTCGCTGGCCGGTTCTTTCGGCATCAACACCGACGGACCGTCTGCGGTCGTCGGATTTGCGACATCACTCTCACCCGGATCGAATCTCGATCGAATCACCAACGCCTTGCGCCTGCGCGCCAGCGCATTCCGCAGCGACGCGGTCACGACGATCATCGACAACCGGATCTACGTATTGTTCCCTCAGGCCGACCACGACGTCGCGGTCAGCGACTGGGCTTACGACACCGTGCGAGTAGTCGAGGACCGTGCGGGCATCAGCGTGCGCGCCGCAGTCGCGGTCCCGATCGCGCGGTTGCACGGCGTACCCGAGGCGCGTCGAGAGGTGGACCGCGTGCTCGATACCACCGATGATCACGAAACCTCGAAGGTCACCACACTCGCGGCGTCACGCACCGCGGTATTGCTGGGCGAGATACTCGACCTCGTTGCTGATCACGAGCGATTGCGAGACCCTCGTATCGACAGACTCGTCTCCTACGACGACAAGAACACCTCTGACATGCAGTTCACGCTCACGGCCTACCTGACAGCTTTCGGGGATGTGAAGAAGGCCGCCTCGTCTCTGAAAGTACATCCGAACACGCTGCGCTACCGCATTCGGCGCGCTGAACAGATCATGGGCATTTCGTTGGACGAGCCGGACACGCGACTGCTCACCGAACTGCAACTCGCCATCTTGGGACGAACCCCGGACGAATCCGAAAAATACGAAACGTCCGATCAGTGAGATGGGCCTCGAGCCCGTCCTGAACTCTCGAGTAGACAACTGAGGTAGCCGAAGAACAACTCTCACCTCAGGAGACAACTTGCGCACTCGTGGAGCCGTCATTCGCCAAGCACCAGGCACATACGAGGTGGTCGATCTCGAACTCGATTCACCCCGCAGCGGCGAACTCACTGTCAAGATGGTCGCCTCCGGCCTGTGCCACTCGGACGATCACATCGCCAGCGGCGACCACGGAGTCGGCCGCTATCCCATCTGCGGTGGACACGAAGGCGCCGGAATCGTCGTCGAGGTCGGGCCGAACACCGAAGGATGGTCCGAGGGCGATCATGTCGTGTTCTCGTTCCTCGCCGCCTGCGGCCGCTGCCGTTGGTGCGCAAGCGGAATCCAGAACCTCTGCGACAACGGTGCTGCCATCATGACCGGCAGCAGGCCCGGCGAAACCTCCAGTTACAGAATGTCTCTCGACGGTCAGCCAGTCGCACAAACCTGCGGCCTGTCCACATTCAGTGAATACACCACGGTCAGCACTCTCTCGGCCGTGAAAGTCGACAAGCACCTGCCGCTCGACGCTTTGTGTCTGCTCGGCTGCGGCGTCGGAACCGGTTGGGGCGCCGCGGTCAACTCCGCTCAGGTGTACCCCGGGCAGACCGTCATCGTCATGGGAGTCGGCGGAATCGGAATCAACGCGGTACAGGGCGCCTCGCATGCCGGCGCCGCCCACGTGATCGCGGTGGACCCGGTTGCGTTCAAGCGCGACAGTGCATTGAAATTGGGGGCGACCCATGCCGTGGCCACCATGGACGAAGCCACGGACATCGCGCGCTCGTTCACCAACGGCCAGGGCGCGGATTCCGCCATCGTCACCGTCGGAGTCACCACCGGAGAACATGTCGCACAGGCGTTCTCGTCAATCCGCAAGGCAGGAACTTGCGTCGTCACCGGTCTCGGGAAGATGACGGACATCGGCATTCCCGTGAGCCTGATGGAACTCACCTTGTACCAGAAGAGAATTCAAGGATCCTTGTTCGGCGCATCCAATCCCACGGCCGACATTCCCTGGATGATCGATCTCTATACCAGCGGCAAGCTCGAACTCGACGGACTCATCACCAACCGGTACAGCCTCGACCAGATCAACGACGGTTTCGCCGACATGCATGCCGGTCGCAACCTCCGCGGAATCATCACCTTCTGAGCGAGATCTCTCCGGACTTGACGCATACGCCAGTCCGGAGAGATCCTCACATCTGCGTCACCAGGCGTTCATGGTGTCGAGAATTTGTCCTCTGGCCATCCACAATTCAGCAGACCAATACGGCCAGGAGTGAATCCCGGCGGGCGGAAAGCTGTACGTCGCTGGGATTCCCATGGATTTCAGACGAATTTCGAATGCACGCGCGTGCACCCAGGAGAGCGCCTCCAGCCCCATACCCGTCGCCGTGTGGAAGTAATCGATCGGCGCAGACGGATGATCGTACGGTCCCGGGATGCCGTTGGACGACGAAATGTACATCGACAGTCCGCGAAGCGATTCCGCGTTGACGAACGGGTCGTTGCGAAGCCACCCGGATGACCACGGCGGGCCCCACATCGAATCGACGTTGTACCGGCCGGCGTCGAACATGGCTACGCGGATCGCCTCACGCATACCCGGGCCCGAGATATTGATGTAGCCGGACAGCGAGCCCGCGAACTTGAACTGATCCCGATGATGCCCCGCCAGGTTCAACGCGGCACTGCCGCCCATCGACAACCCGATGATCGCATTGTTGGTTGGTGAAACACCATACCCTGCAAGGAAGTCCGGAAGCTCGCGTGTGAGAAATGTTTCCCACCTGTACGTTATGGGCTGAGCATTGAAATTGGACGGCGCGTACCAGTCCGTGTAGAAACTCGACTCACCGCCGACCGGCATCACCAACGTGATGTTGTCGTTGCGGTACTGATCGAGTGCGTTGGTTTCGAAACTCCAAGCATTCCTGTCGTTTTGCGCGCGAAGACCGTCAAGTAGGTACAACGCGGCGTTGCCGCCCCGCGCGGCCCACTGCACCTGAACCTTGATGTTTCCCATCGAAGACGGGACCCACAACTCGTCGTAACCACCCCATGGCGCCGTGTGCGCCGGAGTAGCGCTCGCGGCGGTCGGACCGAACATGCCGCCGAGGAGGAAGATCGACAGCAACGCCGCTACGAGCACCCGCGCCCGCCGTGTATTGCGTTCGGGCAACCTGAATCTGATTCTCTGCAAGGTTGTGTCTTTCCCCGAAACTGCGCATCAAGAAACTCGCTTCGGTAAGTGCATCGTCGGTTCCACTGTCGACGTGTTTGTCCCTTTCCGGGGGCTCCGGTGTTACAAAGTCGAGGTCATCGCAACAATCGGACAACTGTCGTGCCGAGCGAATCCAGGTGGCGAAAAGCACAATTCACGAAGCACGCTGAATGCGCTCACTCAGCCGAGTGACGAAGCGATCGCATCACGACCTGCGGCAGCACACGTTTGGTCCTGCATTCCGTCCGGTGCACCACCGACACCGATGCCGGCGATCGACGCGGATCCAGCCTTCACAGTGACTCCACCTGCAAGGAAGAGAGTGCCGGGGAGGTCGGCGATGGTTGATCCCTCGCCTTTGGTACGCTGCGAGAGGTCACTGGTGTCGGCTCCGAAAGCTGCAGAGGTGTAAGCCTTCTCACGTGAGGCCTCCACCGTGTGCTGGGCTGCGTTGTCGCCGCGCACCATAGCGATGACGTTTCCGGCACGGTCGACGACGGAGACGGTGACAAATCCGAGCCCGTCCGCCCGGCATTTCGCCAGGGCCGCACCAGCAGCCTTCACTGCTGCGTCGGCGCTGAGTCGATTCTGAGTGACAATCGCCGAATCGCCGGTCGCAGCAGGCTGCTGCGTGGCAGAAATCGACGTCGTGCTCGATGCGTTCGCCACCGGTGTGTCGGTGGTCGAGCACGCGGCGCTGGCAAGGATTGCGACAACCGGAACGGCGACAGCGAGCGTACGGGGAAGTCGTGTGTAAATGCGGTGGTTCATGTCGGGCACACTTTCAGTCGAATGGTTCGAAACCGTCCACTACAGCGTCGCGTCCGAGTGCGGGTGCGCACATCGGGCGCTCGGGTGACGAACCGTGCCCCGTCTGGTTGTGCAGATATCATCCGAACGGTTGATACGACGGCCTGGCGCCCTCCGTAATATTCGAGGGATGAGTAACGGAGCCATGAACGCCGACGCCGAACTCGGCCTGCGCGGCCCGTTGGCGTATGCGATCCACGCGTCGTTCTTCGTACTGCTGTCCACGTCAGGAGTCCGGTACGTCACAGTCCACGGGACCAGCGGTCGGTTCGGGGTGGTACTCGTCCTGGCCGTGGTCCTCGCCTTGCTCTACGCCGTCATGGCTACGGTGTCCTCGCGAGATGTGGTTCGCCAACGACTGTGGATGTGGCCGGTACTGAGCACCTGGGCAGCGCTGGTCTGGCTTGCGCCGAGTTTCGCGTGGTGTGCGTTCCCCGTTCTCTTCCTCTGTATTCGTCTGTACCCGAGCAAGATCGCCTACCCCCTCGTCGGGATCCTGGGCGTCCTCGCCGGAATCGCGTTCTACCGAGTCACCGGTCGTGCCGAATTGGTGACACTGCTCGGACCTCTGTGCACCGCGGCACTGGTCGCGGCAGCGTACGGGCAGATGGAACGAGATGCCCGAGAACGCCTTCGGCTTCTACGTCAGGTAGCAGAAGCGCAATCTGCATTGGCAGATACCGAACGTGCTGCCGGCGTTGCCGCTGAGCGAGAGCGCCTCGCGCGCGAAATCCACGACACCGTTACTCAGGGACTTGCGAGCGCTCTTCTACGACTCGAGGCAGCCGAACAAACTTGGAATACAACGGGTTCGCCGTCTCGAGCCGATGTCGATGCCGCAGCAGAGAACATCCGAACGAGCTTGATGCAGAGTCGCGACCTCGTCCACGATCTGGCACCGGCCAAGGGCGGTACGGGCGACTTCGACGCCTTGGTCGTGGCCGCCGCCCGCCAGTTCGTCCCGACCGTTCGGATCCGCACCGTCGGTGAAGCCGTCATCTTGCCCTCGGACGTAGCTCATGCCATCGTGCGAGTGGTCTCGAGCGCGTCCTCCAACATCGCCCGCCACGCTCGCGCCGAAACGGCGGGCGTGACGATCACGTATCTCGACGACTCCGTCTCCGTGGACATCTTCGACGACGGCGTCGGCTTCGATCCGGGAAAGCTCGCCGACCATTCTCGGTACGGTGGATACGGCCTACGTGCGATGCGAAGTCGCATCGCACAGCTCGGCGGATCGTTCACCGTGGAAAGTGCACCGGGAGACGGCACCGTCGTCGCGGCCCAGTTCCCTCTCGAACGGAGGATCCGGTGACCACCACCATTCGCGTGTTCCTCGTCGACGATCATCTGGTCGTGCGAGCCGGGCTGAGAGCGCTGCTGAACACTCAGCCGGACGTCGAAGTAGTCGGCGAAGCATCGTCCGGTGAGGGGGCGGCCACGGCGATACCGTCGGCCTCACCGGATCTGGTGATGATGGATCTGGACATGGGCACCGGCATGCACGGTGCAGAAGCGATCAAACGCTTGCGAAGCGACGGTGTCGATGTTCCCGTACTGGTTTTCACGACGTACGACACCGACGCCGACGTCGTGCGGGCCGTCGACGCCGGTGCCATCGGTTACCTACTCAAGGACTCAACGCCCGACGAGATCTTCGGCGCGGTGCGCGGCGCGGTAGCCGGGCGCAGCGTTCTCTCTCCCACTGTGGCCTCTCGTCTTGTCCAGCAGATGCAGCGCCCGCAGGAAGCGCTCACCGCCCGTGAGTCCGAACTGCTCAGCCTGCTCGCCGAGGGGATGACCAACCGCGAGCTGGGTAAGGCACTCTTCATCAGCGAAGCGACGGTGAAAACCCATCTTGGGCACATCTACGCCAAGCTCGGCGTCGATACCCGCTCTGCCGCAGTGTCCGTCGCATTGCGCCGCGACGGAATACGCTGACCCGCCCGCCCGCGCAGGCTCTACTTGATCGAAGATCCGTGCTGCGTCAACGGCATGACCTCGATGGTCATGTACGGGAACAGCGGGAGGTTCCAGAGAATCTCATGGAGTTCGTCAGCCGACTCGACGTCGAAGATGCTGATGTTGCTGAACTGTCCCACAATTCGCCACAGATGCACCCACTTGCCCTGGCGCTGAAGGTCTTGTGAGTACTCCTTTTCCGTTGCGACGGTATCGGCGCGTACTTCCGGATCCAGGTCGCGCGGAATATCGACGTCCATTCGAACGTGAAAGAGTGCCATGTTCTTCTATCCTCTAGTTCCTGGTCCAGGTTTTGACGGCGTCCATGTTGAGTTCGACTCCCAGGCCAGGTCCGGCGGGGAGGTGCAGCTGACCCTCGGAATACTTCAGGGGTTCCTGAAGCAACTCTTCGCTGAAGAGCAGTGGGCCGAAAAGCTCTGTTCCGAAGTTGATTCCGGGCTCGGCGCACGCGAAGTGCAACGAAGCCGCGGTACCGATCGGACCCTCGATGGACGTCGCACCGTGGCACGCGATACCGGCGGCCTTGGCAATTGCGACGATGTCGCGGCTGCGCTGGAGGCCACCACACTTGGTGGTCTTGAGGGCGATGACATCGGCGGCGCTCCGGCGGGCGATTTCGAGAGCGTCGTGTGGGGTCTGCACACTCTCGTCGGCCATGATCGGAATCGGTAGTAGCCTGCTGAGTTCGGCGAGGACCTCGATTTGGTCTGCCGGAGTGGGCTGTTCGATCAGTTCGACTCCACCGTCTGCGAGTTGTGGCAGGTACCGCAGCGCCGTGAAGCGATCCCACCGCGCGTTGACGTCGACGCGGACGCCGGCGTGGCCGTCGAGCGCCTGCGCGATGCTGACGATGCGCGCGACGTCGACCGCCGGGTCGAGTGCTCCCATTTTGAGTTTGAAGCTGAAATTGAGCCGTGATTCGAGCTTTTCGTGAGCTTCTTCGATGATCTCGTCCGCCGGCGCAGCACCCAGTGCCCACGTGACGTCGACACTCTCGCGGAAAGCCCCGCCGAGGAGCGTGTGCACGGGGACTCCCAGGCTACGAGCCCAGGCGTCGTGCAACGCCACGTCGACGGCGGCCTTCGCGAATCGTGCATTGGCAACAACTTTTTCGATGTCGGCCATGATCGCGGTGATCTGATCCACACGCCTGCCGACCACCACCGGCGCGATGTACTTCTCGATGATGACCTGCATCGTCTCCACCGATTCGCCGCCCCACCACGGACCGCCCGGAACGACACCTTCGCCATATCCGATAACACCGTCGGATGTGCGAATCGCGACCAGCAATAACGGCTGCGCCGTCATCGACGTGGTGGCGAACTTGTGGGGGCGGACCAAAGGAACGTCGAGGATGGTCGTCTCGATGGAGACGATCGACAGGTCTGTCATCAAATCACTTTCTTTCGAACAGTTGTGGATCAGGCCGGGTCGAGCACGAAGTCGTACGTGACCCGGTTGATTCCATCGGCACCCGGCTTCGGATCGAGAATCAGTTCGGGCTTCGTGGCAGTTGCCACGTCGTTCTCGATCCACTCACCGTCCTTGAAATAGAGCTGCGTAGTGATCGTGCGCTTGCCGGGTGCCTTCACCATGAGGTGCAGGTGAGCCGGACGCCACGGGTGCCAGCCGGCCTTCTCGATGAACCAACCGGTGGGGCCGTCGGTCGGGATCTGGTACGGCGCAGGCTGAATCGTGGTGATCTCGAACCGTCCCGCTCCGTCGGTCACGATCGTTCCGCGGAGGTTCCCGTCGGGGATGTGCGGCGCGAAATGGGAGTAGTAGCCCTCGTCGTCCGCATGCCACAGCTCGACGGTGGCCCCATCCAACCCGTTGCCGTCGAGATCGCGAACCTGGCCCTCGAAGACCAGCTTCGATCCAACCTCGTTGTCACGCATCGGAAGTTCACACTTGGATGGCAACGTCTTGGCGTCGGCGACGTAGTAGGGGCCCTCGATGCTTCCCTTGGTGCCGTGCTGGCCGCGGTACGCAACCTCCTCGACGTTGTGCTCGAGGAAGACGTCCAGCCACAGGGGCCACTCGCCGAACTGGCCGATGTCGATGAGCCACTGCTTGAGTACGCGGTACTCGGGGTAGGTGATGCCGTGCTTGTCGATGACGCCGGCAAGTGCCTCGAGCACGTCCTTGGCGATGGCCGAGACGCGCTCGGGCGGGGTGTCCGCGCTGACTCGTTCCTGGAGGAACTTGTCGGTGGCGGCCGTGCCCGAACCTACTGCGGTGGGGCTCTCGGAAGTGGTCATGTGGTCCTCCTCGGGGCCGTATGTGGCTGTTACCGGGTGGGTGCCGTACTGCTGGGCTGAGTCGGCTTCCCAAGTCTGGTTGTACGCTGTGCGTACATCTGTTACGCTGTGCGTACGCTTGCACTGTGCGCCCAGTCACAAGGTTTGTCAACCTTCGAGGGCACTGATCAGGCATACCCGCAGATGAAAGGTCATTCCGTGAGCGAGAACGATCGCGATTACATCCAGAGCATCGAGCGTGGATTCGCTGTGCTGATGGCCTTCGACGAGAAGAACCCCAACCCGTCGCTCGCAGATCTTGCCGCCGAAACGGGCCTCTCCCGCCCCGCGGTCCGGCGTATCCTCCTCACCCTGCAGAAACTCGGATACGTCACCGGCAACAACAGTCGGTGGTCGCTCACCCCGCGCGTTCTAAGCATCGGCCAGCACTTCTCGGCATCACATGCCCTGACCGAGGCGGCGCTCCCCCGCCTGCTGGAGATCGCAGAACACACCCACGAGTCGGCGTCGCTCGGGGTCCTCGACGGCGTCGACGTGGTCTACGCCGCGCGAGTACCCGTACGCCGGATCATGAGCATCAACGTCAGCGTCGGTACCAGAGTGCCTGCATATGCGACCTCCATGGGCCGCGCCCTGCTAGCTTGGGCGCCAACCGAAATCGTCGACAAAGTCATCGCGAACTCCACGTTCGACGCCCTCACACCCACCACGATCACCGACGAAGGCGCATTCCACACCGCACTTCGAGTGGTGCGCGAGCAGGGTTATGCACTCACGTCCGAGGAACTGGAAGACGGCCTGATTTCCCTCGCCGCCCCCGTCCGCGACGCCGGCGGAAGCGTCGTCGGTGTGGCAGCGTGTTCTACCTCGGCCGGACGCACAACCCCGGAAGCCTTTCGCGCCGACGTCGCACCGTTCCTCGTCGAGAAGGCGAATCAGCTCAGCGCGGACATGGGATACCGGAGCTAACTTCTCAATACTTCGGAAGGCAACACACCGTACTTACGCCGAAAAGACGACGCGAATCGTCCGGTGTGCGTAAAACCCCATCTCACAGCGACATCGGTGACCGTCGTCGAGTCGTCGGCATCCACCAGATCTGCGTGGACCCGCTCGAGGCGGATGTCGAGCAGGCATTCCGACGGACTCCGGCCCACGTACTGCCGAAATCCCTCCTGCAATCTCCGTACGCTGACGCCCGCCACCTCGGCCATCTCTGCTGCGGTCCACACGCGGGCCGGGTCGTCGTGCATCTCGTCGAGCACCCGCTTGACGATGCGTGGCCTGGCATGTCGCACCGCGTCCTCACTTTCGGGCATTGCAGCGAGGACGAATGCCGTGACCACGGCACCGGAGAGCTGAGCTGCCACCAGTTCGTTGTGCAGCACGCCGACCGGGCCGAGGATCTGATCCGACAGTGAGCGAACAAATTTCAGCCATCTGGCTCCGTCGTCTCCCCGAAGATCCACCTGATCAGGCAAGTGCATTCCGGGCCGGCCGAGTACCTTCTCCATCTCGCGGTCGAGGTACTGACGGTCCATCCGGACTCCGACAATTTCGCAGTCCGCGCTCCACCGCGTGATTCTTGTGGTGATGTCGGGCGGACACACCGTCGCAACGCCCTCCGTCGAGAGCACGTGCGAGCCCGCGAACACCGACTCGAGCTCGCCCGAGAGCGGGATGTTCACCCCGTAGGCACCGGGATGCTCGGATTCGACCGCGACGTCTGCTCCCCATCGAATATGAGCGATCCTCAGCGGTCCCAACTCGGCGGTGCACACCCCGACTCCGCTGGCCGCGTGCCGTGACAACGGCGTGAGCGTGTGCGGAAAATAGGCGTCCGAAACCGCATCACACGCCTCGTCCCAGTCGCGGGGAGCTGTACCGATCTTGGAGTCGACCATCGTCCTTCTTCACCTTCCAAACCCGTGACCAGCCACATTGCCGAGCATGAGCGCTGAACATCATTGAACACTGTGTCCCCGGTCACTTCCAAGAGGAAACGGATACAGGCTTCGATCGGGTGCGCAATCCGGATAGACACCGCGCTGTACGGATCGACCGAACGCCGCGCTCGCCGTACGTTCGTCTTCACTCCCGGCGCGAGTCGTCCAGCACCTCCGCCTCCCGCACTTCGCGGCACCCTCACTCACCAGCCATCCGACAAGGAGGTCCGGTCATGGAACAAAATCAGCTTCGAGGCATCTTCGGCCAATTCGCCAGCGGCGTCACCGTCATCACCTGCACCAACGCCGACGGTCAGCCACACGGAGCCACCGTCACCGCATTCACGGCAATCTCCCTGGAACCACGCCTGTGCCAGATCACGATGACGCGAAAGTCCAAGGCGTGCGGCTACCTCGGCAACGCGCCGTTTGCCGTCAACATCCTTGCCGCCGACCAAGTGGACACGGCCATGCATTTTGCCGGCCGACCGCAGCGCACCGAACCGAAGTGGATCGACGGACCGACCGCCCCCCTGCTCGACGGCGCCGCAGCAACCATCTCGTGCGTCCCGTGGAAGGAGTACGACGGCGGTGACCACATCATCTTCATCGGTGAGATCGTGGATGCGCAGTCGAGTGGCAAGGATCCGCTTCTGTTCTACCGAAGCACTTTTCACGACCTAGGCGCCACCTCGTCGACCACAGTCTGGAACGGCAGTCAGGACGACCCCCACAGCGGATGGTTCGACGCCACCACTTCCTTCACCCCGATTCATCTTCAGCCCGCACCCCAAACGATCTGAAAGGCTTTGCCATGACGACCACCGAAATTCCTCCCACCGGCGTCGACCCCGCAGATTCCGGAGCGCCACAGGTCAATCCGGCCGCCGACAGCGAAGCCAACCGCACGAAGAACTTCGCCACCCGGCCGATGACGGGCGACGAGTACATCTCGAGCCTGCAGGACGGTCGCGAGATCTGGCTTCACGGTGATCGCGTCAAGGACGTCACGACGCACCCCGCCTTCCGGAATCCGATCCGCATGACCGCAAGGCTGTACGACGCTCTGCACACGGGCGAGCACGTAGACGCCTTGACCGTTCCGACGGACACGGGCAACGGCGGTGTCACCATGCCGTTCTTCCGCACTCCGACGTCGTCGGCTGATCTGCTCAAGGAACGCGACGCCATCGCGACGTGGGCACGTATGACCTACGGCTGGATGGGCCGCTCCCCCGACTACAAGGCAAGTTTCCTGGGAACCCTCCACGCCAACAAGGAGTTGTACGCACCGTTCCAGGACAACGCCGAGCGCTGGTACCGCGAATCGCAGGAGAAGGTTCTGTACTGGAACCACGCGATCATCAATCCCCCGGTGGATCGCCAACTTCCACCTGACGAAGTCGGCGACGTCTTCATGAAGGTGGAGAAGGAAACCGACGCCGGTTTGATCGTCAGCGGAGCCAAGGTGGTCGCCACCGGATCGGCGATCACGAACTACAACTTCATCGCTCACTACGGTCTGCCGATCAAGAAGAAGCAGTTCGCCTTGATCTGCACGGTACCGATGGACGCTCCGGGTGTGAAGCTGATCTGCCGCACCTCGTACACCGAACATGCTGCGGTGATGGGCAGTCCGTTCGATTACCCGCTGTCGAGCCGCATGGACGAGAACGACACCATCTTCGTCTTCGACAAGGTGCTGGTTCCATGGGAGAACGTCTTCATGTACGGCGACGTCGACCGGATCAACGCATTCTTCCCTCAATCGGGTTTCCTGCCGCGCTTCACCTTTCAGGGCTGCACTCGCCTGGCCGTAAAGCTCGACTTCATCGCCGGACTGTTGATGAAAGCACTCGAAGCCACCGGCGCTGGCGGCTTCCGCGGAGTTCAGACCCGTGTCGGCGAGGTGATCGGGTGGCGAAACCTCTTCTGGTCGTTGACCGAATCGATGGCACGCGATCCCGAACAGTGGGTCGGCGATTCGGTGATACCGAAGCTCGAGTACGGCCTCACCTATCGAATGTTCATGATCCAGGGGTACCCGCGGATCAAGGAGATCATCGAACAGGACGTGGCGTCGGGCCTGATCTACCTGCCCTCGAGTTCACTCGACTTCAAGAGCCCGGACGTGCGTCCGTACCTTGACAAGTACGTCCGTGGTTCGGACGGCATCACCGCCGTCGACCGGGTGAAAGTCATGAAGGCGCTGTGGGATTCGATCGGCACCGAGTTCGGCGGCCGACACGAACTCTACGAGCGCAACTACTCCGGCAACCACGAAAACGTCAAGGCGGAACTGCTGTTCGCAGCCCAGAATCGTGGACACGCAAGTTCCATGAAGGGACTGGCCGAGCAGTGCCTGAGTGAATACGACCTCGACGGCTGGACGGTCCCTGACCTCATCGGCAACGACGACGTCTCGTTCTTCAAGAACCGGTAGCTCACGCGGTACGAACACTGCACCCTTGGTCAGGACTAGGCAATTGCCTAGTCCTGACCTGAGACACACGATGTCAAGGTGAATCAGCTGGAGTACGCCCATGACGGATATGTTTCTCGATTCGAAACCCAGAAACTACTGTGCGAGTTGGGTTGCGGGTGGCAAGCGACGTGCAGGATCGAGGGTTCAGCGGGCAGTCGGGAGTTCGACGGCGCCGTTTTCGAGGAGAACGTGTGCGTCGATCATCTGACCGCCCCGTTCGACGTAACCCATCAGGTTCGCTCCGGACCCCCAGCCGAGCAGTCGCTGTACCTCTTCGGAAAGATCAAGCAGTTTTTCACGCGGGATTGACAGGTATTGGTTCTCTTCCTGACGTAAGCAGGCGAGGTCGAATGCCATCGTCAAGCCGGTCCGTGGCGCCTCGGACGAGTTGTTACCACCGCCGTGGTACGTAGATCCGGTCCAGATGAGGGCAGCACCGGCCCGCATCACCGTCGGCGCCGCTTCGGCTTGTTTCGGGCCTCGTTGGTCGTCCCACCGATGGCTTCCGGGTATGACGAGGGTGCCGCCGTTTTCTGCTGTGAAATCGCTGACCGCCACCATGATCTGCAGTCGGCCCTCGCGTCCGTAGTCGGGGTGGCGCCACAGAAAGCTCGTGTCGTCTCGATGGAGACGCTGGGCACCCTGCCCTGGGTGGATTTCGATTGCCTGAGTGACACCGATCTGGATATCAGGCGTGATTTCGATCTGGTCGTCTCCGACCCAGACGGACAGGGGCACCTGAAGGATCTTCTTGGCGGCCCCGTAGTAGAGCGGGTGGAGCGCGATCTGGGGCATGAGGTCGATCCGACCGAACAGCCCTCCTGCTCTTCGCGTTTGGGTTCCGGCGAAGAATTCGTCTTCTCCGTAGCCGGTGCTTTCAAGGACGGGGCCAAGTTGGGCGCGCAGCTCGTCGAGCTGGGGGGTGTCGAGGAAATCTTCGACGATGACACCGCCGTCACGGTGGATCACGTCGACGATCTCGTCGACTGTTGTTGTCGAGGGCAGGGCGGTGAGGTGATTGGCCATGGTTGTCATTGATGTCTCCTTAGATTGCGGATTGAGGGTTGGCGGAGAGTGTTTCGATTTGGGCGAAGATGCCCTTGTCCCCGTGCCCGGCTGCGCATGCACGTTGCAAGTTGTCGAGATTCGCCGTCATCAGAGCGGCGCGTTGGCCTGCTCGCTGCATCGATTGTTGCCAGGCTTCTACTGCGGCTGCGTATACGTTCAAGGTTGCCTGATCGGTCTCGTACTCTCCAGATTCGAACGCTTTGAGTGCTTCGTGAAGGAGTTCGAGAAGTTTGTCGGTCCACAGGTGCAAACTGTGGCGCATCTCCGCGATCGCGACGTCCTCGGACCGCACGTACGCTGCTGCTTCGTGGAAGGCACCGAGCGCGACGTTGAAGAATGCGCCTGCCATGGCCGCGTCGATCACGTTGGCGGCACCGGGACGGGCTCCGACATATCGTGATTGGGCGGCGATGGGTGTCAGAAGGCTCTGGACGTCCTCCCACACGTCCTCGTCTCCGGAATAGTTGATCCCTGAACTTTCGGTTCCGATGTCCTCCGGGTATGCAGCTATGGCTCCGTCGAGGTACCGAGCGCCTCGCCCTGCGATCCACTCGGCGAACTGGTTCGCTTCCTCCGGCGTACCGGTTGCGGTGTTGACGATGATTTTTCCGGCAATCGAATCTGCTTCTGTAACGACATCTTTGGCGATCTCGTAGTTCAGGAGACTGATGACGATTAGCGGGCTGGCCGCAATCGCAGATTGTGGAGATTCGGCGACTGTAGCTCCAGTCGCAGCGAGGGGTAACGCTCTGTCGGCGGTTCGATTCCACACCGTCACCTTTGTCCCGCTGCGTATGAGCGCCTGAGCGAGAGCTGTTCCCATCAAGCCGGTGCCGAGTATTGATACGTCCATGTTGTTCATCCTTTGCCTGTCGTCAGTGCACGGAAGTCGGACTTGCGGAATAGCCTGGTGCGCAACCAGTATTCGATTGTGCTGGCCGGCCACAGGGTGTCGATTCGACCGTCAGCGGATTGATACCAGCTGTCGCAGCCACCCGATGCCCATACAGTTCGGCGCATGCGTTCTTGGGTGGCGGCGTAGCTGCCTGTCTGGACGGTGCGATCGAGTTCGAGGGCAGAGATACTCTTTCGGCGCATGTACTGCACTGCCGAAGCGATGTATCTGGCTTGTGCTTCGATCATGAAGATGATCGAGTTGTGACCGAGACCGGTATTCGGGCCGTTGAGGAACCACAGGTTCGGGAACGCGGCGGATGCAAGCCCGAGCTTTGTTGCGGCGCCCTCGCGCCAACTGTCGGAGAGTTCGACTCCTTCGCGGCCGAATACTTTCATCGGTGCCAGGAAGCTGGTTGCCTGGAATCCCGTCGCGAAGATCAGGGTGTCGACTTCGTGTTCCGCTCCCTCTGAGTCAATGATCGAATGCGGGCGGATCTCGGAAACCCCCGAGGTGTTCAAGTGCACATTTTCCCGTTGCAGCGCGGGGTACCAGTCGTCGGATATCAAGCGACGTTTACAGCCGGGATCGTAATCTGGGGTGACCTTCTGCCTCAAGTCCGAATCCGGCACTTGCTGTTGAAGATTGGCGAGCGCCTGGGATCGGTACTGTTCGACGAGTTTGCGATTTCCGAGGAAGGCGCTGGCGAGCTTTTCGAATGCCCAGTAGGTCCGCCATCGCAGCCACCGTTGACGATAAGGACGCCGTGAGAATCTTTCGCGGGTGGCGGGCGACAGCGCGGCATCACCACGTGGCATGACCCAGTTGGGTGATCGCTGAAACACATGCAGGGTCTCGGTGTGCGGGGCGATTTCGGGGACGAACTGGATCGCACTGGCGCCGGAACCTATCACCGCGACACGCCTTCCCGACATGTCGAGGTCATGTCGCCACTTGGCGGAGTGGAATGCGGCACCCTCGAATGATTCCAGTCCGGGTAGCTGCGGGATGTACGGATTACTCAAGCCCCCTGAGCCGTTGACGACAACGGCCGCCGTCACTGATTCGCCGGATGCGAACTGGATGTTCCACCGGAGCCGGTCCTCGTCGAACCGCATTTCGGAGACCTCGACACCGAAGCGGATGTGCGGCAGCAAATCATACTGCGCAGCAACAGATCTGAGATAGTCGAGCAGTTCCGACCATGGCGGGAAGATACGGGTCCAGTTCGGGTTCTGAGCGAAGGAGTAGGAATACAACACGCTGGGCACATCGCAGGCTGCCCCTGGGTATGTGTTGTCGCGCCAGGTTCCGCCGACATCGTCGGCGCGTTCGTACAGGACGAAGTCGTCGATGCCCTTCTTCTTCAGTTCGATCGCCATGCACAGCCCGGAAAACCCGGTTCCGATGATCGCGATGTGGCCGTCGTTGACCCGTGATGACATGTGCTGTGCCTTTGTTCAGAGATGGATCCACGTCGACTTCGTCGACGTGAATTTGTCGAGTGCATGGATGCTCTTGTCCACACTGTGGCCTGAGAGTTTGCGACCGCCGAAGGGGACGGAGAGATCCCCTTCCTCGTAGCAGTTCACCCAGACAAGACCTGCGTCGATTTCGCGCGTGAGCCGATGGGCTCGTGTGAGATTCGACGTCCACACCCCCGCTCCGAGACCGAACGGTGTGGCGTTAGCCAACCTGACGGCGTCAGCGTCGTCAGTGAAACGGGTGACTGCGAGGATCGGTCCGAAAACTTCTTCGAGGAACAGGCGGTGCTCGGCCTGAACATCGGTGAACACGATCGGATCCAGGTACGCCCCCGAACCTGCTCGTTCCTGCAGCGAACCGTGGGCGAGCGTTGCGCCTTCTGTGTGAGCAGTTCTCGCGTGTTCGAGGACGTCCGCGCGATGCGCCCGACTCGCGACGGGCCCGATGTGGGTATCGGGATCGAAAGGGTCACCGACAGTGCAGCGCTTGATTTCCGAAACGACCTCGGCGACGAATTGATCCGCGATCGTTTCCTCGACCAACAAGCGAGCACCTGCAGTGCACATCTGTCCGGCGTTGAAGGTAATTGCCCACGCCACGGTGCGCGCTGCAACGGCGAGGTCCGGAGCATCGGCGAATACCAACTGTGGGCTCTTGCCGCCGAGTTCGAGATGCACGGGTTTCGCATTCGACTCACCCGCGTAGATCAGCAGCTGTTTGCCGACGTCCGGTGATCCGGTGAAGGTGAGACAGTCGACGCCGTTGTGGCGAGCAAGGGCAGCTCCGGCCTGTCCACCGCTACCTGTGACAACTTGCAGCACGCCGTCGGGAAGTCCTGCAGCCGAACCCAGCTGAGCCAAGCGAAGCAAGGACAACGGTGACTGTGTAGCGGGCTTGATGACCATGCTGTTGCCTGCAAGCAACGCAGGGGCGATTTTCCAACTACTGAGAGTGAGTGGGAAGTTCCATGGGGTGATCGCCGCGACCACCCCCACCGGCTCACGGCTCACCAACGCGACCGCATCGATCAGGCCGCGTGGCGACTCGTCGTAGAGTTTGTCAGCCAGTTCTCCATACCAGCGGAAGGTGTTCTCGACGGCGCGCAGCTCGATATCACGTGCCATCTGGATCGGCTTACCCATCTCGAGTGTGATGAGCGCAGCGAGTTCGTCGCGGTGCTCGTAGACGAGCTCTGCCCACCGCTGCAGTACCGCACCACGCTCGCGCGCACTGATCCTCGCCCACCGGCCATCGAGAAACGCCGCGCGAGCACCTTCGACGGCTCTGTCGACGTCGGCGTGAGTGGCCAGCGGGACACTGGTTACGACGGTGTCGTCATGCGGGGATAAGACATGGTGGCGCTCACTCCCGTCACCGTTGAACCATTGACCGTTCAGCCACATAGCCGATGGCGCTTCGATTGACGTCGCGAATCGTGTCCATTCCTCGCGGGTGTTCATGTGCGTTCCGTTTCCGAGTAGAGGGTCGGCATTTTTTCCGTTTCTGGGAGGAGCGGCTTGCCGGCATGAATCGGTGGGACGCGGCCTGCCCATGGGACGGCTTCCTCGAGTTGCGCGGCCACGGCAAGCAACAGATCGTCACGGCCGGGAGCTGCGGCGAGCTGCACTCCGATCGGCAGTCCGTCACACATTCCTGTGGGGATGGAGATAGCCGGTTGGCCCGTGACGTTGTAGATGACAGTAAAGGGCGAGTACTTCGCCAAGGTGTCCACCCACTCGCCGGCGGTGATACCCCGCCGGTTGGAGTCGAGTTCGCCGACGTGCCAGGCGGTCGTCGGTGTGGTGGGCGTGAGAGTGAGGTCGAAGAATTCGAAGAAGCTCGCCGTGCCACGGGTCAGGTGATTCTGGTAGCGGCGGGCGCGGGCGATGTCCGCCCATTCCACGGTGAATCCGTGACGAACCATGGCGGCAGTCGAGCTCTCCAGCGAGGAGTACATGTCCTCGATGGCGCGTACTCCGGTCAGTGCGCGCATGGACTCTGCGATCGACGCAGACCAGAAAGTGAGATTGAGATCCCGAAACAGTTCGGGGTCAACATCTGGTGCCGCAATCTCGACGTGGCCGCCGAACTGTTCGAGCAAGCGCGCGATGCGCATCACCTCGGCTGTCACGGCGGGGTCCGCAGCGTAACGACTGCCAGGTGATTCGGTCGACACAGCGATCCGGAGGCCTTTCGGTCGCCGGCCGACTGCTCGGCTGTAGTGGCCGGGGCTTCGACGCGGCTGAAAGTACCGGTCCCCCGGTGCGCTGCCGTGCACTACGTCCATCAACGCGGCGGCGTCGCGAACTGTCCGGGTGACCGCGAACTCAGTCGTGAGGCCGAAGAGCGGTTCATCCGAATCCGGGCCGGGTGGAACGAGCCCGCGGGTCGGTTTGAGTCCCACCACCCCGCACAGTGCGGCAGGGATTCTTATGGATCCGCCGGCGTCGTTGGCGTGCGCCCACGGCAAGGCCCCGGCGGCAACGAGCGCCGCGGAGCCACCGCTGGATCCACCGGCGACCCGCTGTGGGTTCCAGGGGTTGCGGGTAGGACCGTTCACTGCCGATTCCGTCGTTGCGCTGAATCCGAATTCTGGTGTGGCAGTGCGACAGGTCACGGACAGTCCGGCAGCGCGCCACCTAGCCATCAGATCGGAGTCACGTGTGGCGATATAGCCTGCGGTTGCTGCGCTACCGTTCTCGTTCGCTATCCCCGCCGCAGTGCACAGGAGATCTTTGAGCGCGAACGGAACTCCGCTGAAAGGACCGGATGTGGAATACGTCGGTGGTGGGTCGAGTGGAGGACCGACGGTGGCACCGAGGTGCGTGTCGACGTGGGAGATTGCAGCTAGTGCGGCTTCGCGCACTTCAGCAGGGGTTACTTCTTTCCGGTCGAGTCGACATTTCAGATCCGTGGCGTCCATGTCCGAGTATTCATGCAACTCCATCGAGCACTTCCTTTCGCGCGAGAGCGACCTGGACCAACCAAGCGAAGACGGGGTCCTTCCGGCGCCATTCCGGATGCCATTGGACGCCGACGATCGGTCTCCCGCGCATCTCCACCGCTTCGACGACACCGTCCGGAGCCCACCCGCTGGGAGTGAGGCCCGGGCCGAGCCGGTCCACTGCTTGGTGGTGCAAGGAGTTGACCTCTACGTGTGCGCCGTATATCTCGAACACCGTCGAATCAGTGGCGATCCGTACGGGGTGGGTCTCCTCGGCTATGCCCAGTCCTGGTGACTTGTGGTTGATGTCTATGGTCGGAAGATCAGGCACGAGCGTGCCTCCCAATGCCACATTCAGCATCTGCATCCCGCGACAGACACCCAGCAGTGGAGTACCGAGTTCTACTGCACCCGATATTAATTCGATCTCATACGCATCTCGACGCGGGTCACTGTCCGGGTCGGTGGGCGCGGCGTCGATACCCAGTGTTTCGGGGTGAACATCCTGCCCACCAGAGATGACTATTCCGTCGAGCCGCTCAATCAGGTCGATTCCGCTTGCCTCATAGGGAATTTGGACGACCAGGGCGCCTTCGGACGACAGCCGGGTGGGAAAATCGGAGTAGTGCATGTCGAACTCGAGATGGCGGTACCGAGGTTCGACGGCCAGGCGTTCCGCGCTCGAGCGCCGACCGGTCACTCCGATCAATGGGCGACGCGCACGCTCAGGCGAATTCGACGACGACACGATTCACCCCTCCTTCACGAAGCGCTGCGATTCCTGTGTTGATCTCGTCGAAGGGGACTCGCAACGAGATCATCTCGTCGAGTTCGAGTCGGCCCTGGACGTACAGCTCGGCCAATCGCGGAATATCGGTCGGGAATTGGTTCGACCCGAGGAGGGAGCCTTGCAATCGCTTCTCCTGGAAAAACAATTCCGACGCTGTGATCCGCAGCGGCTCGTCATCAGGAACCATGCCGAGGACCGTGGCCACTCCGCCGGGAGCGAGCATCGAGAATGCCTGCTCGACAGTGACTCTGCGGCCGATCGCCTCGAATGAGTAGTCCACCCCACCCGGACACAACGCGCGTACGGCGTCGACGGGCTCGATCTCAGCCGCGTTCACTGACGCAGTCGCCCCGACTCGAAGAGCCTGATCGATACTTCGCTGGTCCACATCGATCGCGATGATCCGGGCCGCGCCGGCTAGCCGGGCGCCCTGAATTACCGAAAGCCCCACGCCTCCACAACCGATGACGGCAACCGACGACCCTGGTTCGATGCGAGCACTGTGCCAGACCGCCCCGACGCCGGTGATGGTGGCGCACCCGAGCAAACTCGCGCGATCGAGAGGTACCGAATCGTCGACGCGGACGACGCTGTTCTCGTGCACGAGCATCTGTTCGGCGAATCCACCGATGCCACCCATTCGTCCCACTGCGCGCCCGGCCTTGGTCGTCAACGCCGGCTGGGGCCGCGAGCGGAGGCGGGAATGATTGGAGCAGAGGGTGAGTCGACCTGCAATGCAGTATCGGCATCGGCCACAAAAAGCTGTCATGCACGTCACGACGTGGTCGCCAGGCGCTACAGCCGTGACGTCTGACCCAACCGATTCGACGATGCCCGATGCCTCGTGACCGAGCACCTCCGGAAGTTCTGTTCGCCAGAGCGCGTCCACGTAGTGCAGATCGGTATGACACAGCCCGACGGCTGCTGTACGTATGCGAACTTCTCGAGGTCCGGCCACGTCGATGTCGAGTTCTTCGAACTCGAGCCGACCAGGGGCAGCGTTCAGTATTGCTGCTTTCATCTTCAGACCTGTCCTCGTTGTCAGACGTGCTCGAAGTAGCGTTCGAGCTCCCAGTCGGAGACTCCTGCGGCCGGGTCTCCCCCAGTGGTAAAGAACTGCAACCATTCCCACCGGCGCGTGCCGATCCAGTACTCCACCAGCTCTCGCCCCAAAACCTCCGTCAGGTTTACATCGCCACTCAATTCCGCGATCGCTCGAGAGAGGCTGGCTGGCAACTTCGGGGTTCCCGGCGGCAATCCCCAGGCCATGACGGTGCATTCGAGGCCAGGATCGCTGTGATCGCGCAGGCCGATCAGACCGCCGGCAAGGAACGATGCCATCGACAGATAGATGTTCACGTCCGCCGACGGGACGCGATACTCGACACGAGAGAGCTTCTCGGTCGTGCAGACGGCTCGAACGGCCGCGCTCTTGTTGTCAACACCCCACGTGACGGTGGTGGGAGGTCCGTCGAATTCTGCGATTCTGCGGTATGAGTTCACGGTCGGATACTGGAAAGAACTGGCCGCCGCCATTGTGTCGAGGACGCCACCGATGAAGTTCCGCATCGTCTCCGACGGGTGCGAGGGCTCAACTTCATCGAAGAAGGCGTTCCGTCCGTCCTGTTGAAGCGAAAGGTTGATGTGAGCGCCCTGCCCGAACTGGTCCGGCGACCACCGAGCCATGAAGGTGATGGTGCGACCGTGCTCGTAGGCGACTTCCCGCATGATCTGCTTCGTTCGTACGTACCAGTCCGCTGCGGTGAGAATGTCGGTCGGTGGGAGATTTACTTCGATTTGGCCGTGCGCGGACTCGTCTGCCCAGCCTTCCCAAGGGATTCCGGCCCGTTCGATGCGGTCAGCTATTGCGTCCATGAGCGTCGTGTAGTCCCGTGATCTGCTCAACAGGTAGATCGCGCCCTGGGTACCGCCGAGTGGATGCAGGTTCGTGAAACGCTGTTCGCGGGCCTGCTCGATCGACTCTTCGAACACCGTGGCCTCGATCTCCACGGCCGCCTTACCTGTAAATCCAAGCTCGGCAAGCTCTTTGACCACACGTGCGAGCGTGGATCGCGAACACACTGGAAGCGGTGCCCCGTGTTGATCGACCAGATCACACATCACCGTGGCGAGACCTGGTAGTGATGCGTCGGTTGACAGAGTCGTAAGGTCGGGACGAAGGAAGACGTCGTGCATCTCACCGCGCCAATCACCGAAATCGAATCCGAGCTGAGCGGTGTTCCCGAGATCGACTGCGAGGGCGATATCAGCGAATCCCCAGCCCGATTGCGCTCCGGACTCAAACTTTTTGGGTGACAGATGTTTTCCGACCAAGGCACCATCCAACGTCACGGTTTGTGCGCGAATCGTGCGAACGGAATTGTTGCCGATCCATTCACCGAGGTTCGTCGTGTCAGACATGGAGGACCGCCTTCATTGATGCTCCCGCGACGACCGACAATTGTCGGTTCGTGCCTTTGATGTAGAACTTCCCTGCGCGCAGGGAATAGACGAACAACTCGAAACCCGCTAGCAGTCGACGTAGATCCATCTCGAGCCCGTGAATTTCATACGCATCCGTTGTCGGCCCCACGTGCACGGCTGCGCCCGTGTCGAGAGCAGCCAATGACAATCCGGGCATTCCAGGCAGGCCCGAAGCTTTCTCCCAGAATTCACACGCTGCGATGTCCAGCGTCGGTGGCTCTGGTTCGATAAGAGGGGTTAACGCGGCAACATTCGCAGTGCCCGCCAGGGGCTCGTCCTCGGATATCGCCAGTTCGTCGACGCTGATTCCGACAACAGGAACTGTCGACCCCTCGGGGCTACTGACGTGCACGCCGGTTGCTGTTCGAGTCAATCGCGCGCTTTGCGGATCACTGGTCGACTGCAGGTCGACCTCGGGGGGCATTGCCTCGAGAGCTTTCCTGCCTGAGTCGGAATCGAGAGCAACGCGCAGGCGGGTCACGACAGCTCGTACCAACGGGGGTGGGTCGAACTCCATCGTGACGGCGACGTCGGGCGCACACCGGGTATGGGATTCATCGGGTCGCGGTGGATCTGTATCCACCCGCTCTCGGATGTCGGTCATGGGGTGGTCCCTCCAGTTTCGGGGCATGGGGCAAGCGATTTGGTTGCGCGTCAGAGAGACGCGGTTTTGTGCGATGTCGCAGCTCTCGCCCTGGTGTGATCTGCCAAGCGCTATAGTCGAGCAATGAAGTCAGTCACATGACTAACTCATGTGACTGAGATTATGGCGGATCGGAGCTAGCGTCAATAGGCAAACTGCAAGAGATCCCGAAGAGCGGCAACGACGCACCCGGAACGCACCGGGCAGATAAAGGATCGACCAGGGTGTCACGCACGCTGAGTGACATCGATACGCTCGACCCCTGGAGTCCCACGACAACGAGAAGGTGAACGGTAAAGCGAATGGCGTATCTGACAGCATCCGAGCGGCGGACTGCGATCGTCAAGGCCGCCGCCCGAGTCATCATTCGCGACGGACTGGCCGCGGCGACCACCCGCCGCATCGCCGACGAAGCCGGAGTCAACCTCGCTGCGTTGCACTACAGTTTCGACGGCAAAGGAGAGATCTATACCGCCGTGGACGACATGTTTCGTGCCACCACAGTGGGATCACGCCTGGTACCGACAACTGGCTGGACACGTCAAGAGATCATCCGTTCATTGCTCGAACGCTTCCAAGATCTTCTCCACGCCGATCGGGACGTCCCGATCGCCCAATACGAGCTGCTGCTGTGGGCGCTGCGCAATCCGGACAAGGCCGAACTCGCCAGAGCCAGCTACACGACGTACATATCCGCCTTCGCCGATGAGCTTCGGCACGCAACCGACATCGCCGGCAGCGACGCCACACTGCTCGCCCGCTACACGATCGGCGCAATCGACGGAATCTACATGCAAAATCTCGCAACTGGCGCGACCGGAGTGAGCGCACCCGAACTCGACGCCATCTCGTCCGCAATCGTCGGCATCATCGATTCGATCCACCCGCCCCACTAGAGTTTTCCCGTTTCCCGCCCGGCGTTGCAATCGACAGCGCCGGGCCGCAGTCGTGCCCGTCATCATCCGAATCCCGCAGCTGCATTCAAGGAATTTCCCGGAACTCATTGACGAACAGCAAGGGCGAAGCTAATCTCAGTCGATCGACTCAGTCATGTGACTGACATCACCATCTCCTGAGGGCTATCCCGATCCTCACACGCGCGATCGCGGCCGATCCCGGCATATAGCCCCTGCCCGCACTCGACAGTGCACAAATTCAAGGACGCACACATGAATCACTCGTCGAATAATGCTGTAGCACAGACTGATACGGAGTCCATCAACCTTGAATCCGGCCATCTCAGCCGCCTTCAACTGACCTCGCTGGCCATCTCGTCAATGATCCCTGCCGTCGGCATGGCGTCGTTTCCAATGCTGCTGGTACTCAACGCAGGACTCGGTGGTTGGGTCGCTGCTCTGCTCGCAGCGCTGACAGTCATCTGCGTCGGCAGAGCAGTAACCGTCTTCGCTAGCCGGTATGTCGCCTCCGGATCGCTCTACTCCTACGCCGGCGAAGTATTCGGGCGATGGGCACAGTCACTGATCGCAGCCTCGTTGTTCCTCGGGTATCTGGCGATGGTCGCAAGCATTTTGCTGGTCATCGGCGCGTACAGCGGTAGCTTCCTGCAATCTATCGGCATCAACGGCGGCCTCGATCGCCCTGCACAAATCGCGATCTACCTCGCCTCCGCAGCAATTGTCGCGGCGATCACCTGTCGCGGCCTAGATGTTTCGATCGTAATCGCGGTCCTACTCACTGCGATTTGTCTTCCACTGTTGCTGGCCATTACCGGGGCGAGTGCGATTCACACTGGTCTACATCTGCAGGAACAACTGACTCTTCAGGGCGCGTCCGTCAGCGGGATCGTGGCCGGCATCGCATCCGGAACTGCGTTCCTGGTCGGTTTCGAGGGGAGCGCGGCCCTGGCCGCGGAGACCCGCGACCCGAAGACGAATGTGCCGGCCGCCGTGATGAGTGTTCCCATCGTGCTTGGAACCTTGTACGTGATCGCAACCTTCCTACAGGCACCAGGAATCACGGAGACGTCCGACCAAATCCTTTCCGGCACATCATCCCCCGCCGCCCTGGCCGAGAATGCGGGCTTACCGACCGCAATGGGACAAATGACGGACCTCGTTGTCGCCGTAGCGACCTTCGCCGCACTGATCGGATTCGTCAACTACGGATCCCGCTTCGTCGCCACTCTGTCAGCCGAAAAGCTTCTACCACAAAGGTTCACACGCATACACTCCCGATTTCACAGCCCTGTTTCCGCAATCCTGCTGATCATTCTCGGTGGCCTCTTCGGCATTTGCACTTTGGTGATCGGCGCCACGGGCCCACTTCCTTCCATCTATAACGCAGTGTCAACTCTGGTCGTCTATTTCTGGGTGAGCCCATACGTCGTCATCAGCATCGGCGCCGTGATGCTCCTCTTCCGCGAGCGCGCAGCCACCGCCGTGACAATCGCAGCACTGATCGCCGGTGCCGTCGCAACCTCATGGATCTATCTCAACGGAATCTTCTTCCCCGCACCGTCTCCAGTCAGTGCCATGTCCTACGTTGCGCTCGCAACCATCACGCCGGCCACTATCGCCTTTTACCTGATGGGGCGTCGAAGCCACGCTGACGCCTCCCAGCCGCCACCTCACCTGAACTCGGAACGAGCGACGGCCCGAGAGCAGTAGACGAACCTCAAATTCAAGCCACCAAACCGGCTTCCCCGTCGCGAGGCACGGGCCCACCGGTGCATGAAGACCACGCCACCTAACCTGCACTGGAACTAAAAGCGGAAGCGCCGTCGGCGCCAATTTGCTCGAGTTGGATCAGTGGGCCAAAGACATGGTCCTTGAAGCCGTCGCTACGTCGCGTACGCGTCATCCTTCGGACGCAGCCCCTTCGGCTACTACGCGTGCGCGGCAGCCAACAACGCTGTGGCGCATGGAATGCCCTTCGACCATGCACTCGCTGACGGAGACCCTCGGATCGATACTGAGCGATTCCGGATTCCTGATCAACACCGAATTCGGAGTCCTCGGCATCAGGCCGACATCAGGACCCACATACTCGAACACCGGCCGACCTGGGCGGGAATACACACTATGCCCAGGCCTGCTGCCAGCCCTGGAATCCTGGGTCATGACTGACGCAGACGGCCATGATCCAATGTCGAGGCGTTCGACGCGGCTGATTCCGTACGCGGCAAAAGAATCGCAGGCATGTTCTCAACCGCTCAATATCGGAACGCCCTTTCTGGGAACTCGTGTTCGGGGTCATCGGCTCGCGAATGCTCGAGCGCGGTGCCCACGCCCGACATGCGAACATTCGCATACTCGACTTTGACAATCATTTACATTAAGCAGTAGATCTATACCCATGCACCTCAACACCCGCATGTCGCGGCGCCTCACCCTTGCCACATCAGTTGGCCTCTCACTCGCCCTCGTTACGGGCTGCTCGTCCGACAACAAGGACTCGGCCCTGTCGGAGACCACCACGACAACCGCGTCCGCACCCACCGAACAAGCCTCGGCAACACCGCGTCTCGCAGTCTCCTACGACGGTGGCGTCCTGGTGCTGGATGCAACGTCGCTCGACGTGGTCGGCGAGACCAAGATCGACGGCTTCACGCGACTCAACCCGGCCGGCGACGGTCGCCACGTCATGATCTCGTCGGGTGAGGCGTTCAAGGTGCTCGACACCGGCACGTGGTCCTCGGCCCACGGCGACCATTCCCACTACTACACAGCCGATCCCGCGATGTCCGAGGTCGAGTTCGCAGCCAACGAACCCGGACACGTTGTACGCCATGCCGGAAAGACTGTCCTCTTCAACGACGGCTCGGGACTCGTCGAGATCTTCGATCCGGCGCAACTGGCAAAGCGCCAACCTCGCGTCGAGACGTACACCACGCCAGAACCCCATCACGGCGTTGCGGTCGCGCTTGCCGACGGCAGCCTGTTGACGACCATCGGAAATTCGGAGTCCCGCAACGGCATTGCCATCCTCGATGCCGACCGCAAGGAAATCCTACGCAACGAACAGTGCCCCGGTGTCCACGGCGAAGCAGTCGCTGCCGGCGAAGCCATCGTACTGGGCTGCCAGGACGGGTTGCTCGTGTACAAGAACGGAGCGATCACCAAGGTCCAGAGTCCGGATGCATACGGCCGCATCGGAAATCAAGCAGGTTCGGAGGAGTCGGACATCGTCCTGGGTGATTACAAGACTGACAAGGACGCCGAACTCGAACGTCCGCAACGGGTCTCGCTGACCAACACGACGACGTCCGAACTCAAGCTCGTCGACCTCGGCACCAGCTACACCTTCCGCTCACTCGGCCGCGGACCGCACGGAGAGGCACTGGTGCTCGGCACCGACGGCGCCATCCACGTCATCGACCCGAACACCGGCGTCGTCACCAAGAAGATCGCCGTCATCGACGCATGGACCGAGCCCACCAAGTGGCAAGAGCCCAGGCCGGCACTCTTCGTGGAAGACCACACCGCGTACGTCACCGATCCCACGTCGAAGAAGCTGATCGCCGTCGACCTCGAAGACGGCAGCATCCTGACCGAGACCACCCTCGATCACGCCCCCAACGAATTGACCGGCGTCACTGGCTGATTCCGACTCTCACGTCGGCCCCCATCTCACACCGAGATGGGGGCCTGAGCCGTTCTCGTGCTTCGCCTACTGACCAGGGAATCTCGACACTTAGGCAGTCCTCGAGGTTCTACGACGCGCCCCTCAGCCAATCGAAGCCGTTGTCGCCCAGCTCCGCCGGAGCTGCGCGGTGGGCACGGCCACGACTGACCGCGGCACAAGTCAGCTTGGAATAACTCTCCGCAGAGGTTCGTTGTAGATGGTGTCGGTGTTCGGTTCTTTGCCCCGGGTACCACCCCAGAATTGCCACTTCGAGTGGCCACTTGCCGAGAGGCGCAAGACGGGCACCGACGCGCTGGAGCCGCTGGACACCTTTCGGTGCCAGCGGCTTTGTCGTCTGAATGATCAGGCCGGGTTTTCGACGGCAGCGACGTCGAGGATCCACGTCACCCCGAACGCATCGGTGAGCATGCCGAATCCGGGGCTCCACGCCGCCGCGGCAAGACCCTCGATGATGGATCCACCGACAGAGAGTTTGGCCCAGTAACCCTGCACCTCTTCGAGCGATTCACCGCGAACCGAGACGAAGAACGGTTGGTCGGTGATCGTGGTGCCGTTCTCACGGTGCGTCGTGCCGGCATTGGCGGTCGAACCGCCCGACTGTCCTGGGATGTCGTACGCCATCACGCTGAAGCCGTCCGCGGTTTCGACTTGGCCGAACACAATGTTCTCAGCGCCAGGCACATCCTTGGGCATTCCGAAGTCGCCGTAGGTTGCGATCGTGACCTGGCCACCGAAGACGGACTGGTAGAACTCCAGAGCCGCGCGGGCGTCTCCGCGGAAGTTGAGGTGGGTCGTTGTCTTGATGCTCATGTCTGCTCCTAGTACGAACGTCGCCCGGGTTTTCCCTGACAACGTCGACTCTCACAGCCGTATAGGACTGTTTTCGTCCTAGACTCGTCGTAGTCTCACGACATGGCGACCACCACTCGGCTCTTGAATCTGCTGTCCCTCTTGCAGACGAGGCGCGACTGGCCGGGCGCTCTACTCGCCGAGCGGCTCGACATCAGCCACCGCACGGTCCGCCGCGACATCGACCGGCTCCGGGAGATGGGTTACAGCATTGCGGCGACCATGGGCCCGGACGGCGGATACCGACTCGACGCCGGCAGCGAGCTACCACCCTTGCTGTTCGACGACGATCAGGTCATCGCCTTGGCAGTCGCTCTGCAGGCGGCGACGCTGACCGGCGTCGGCATCGAAGAGGACGCAGTGCGTGCGCTGACCACCGTGCGACAAGTGATGCCGTCGCGCCTGCGTCATCGCCTCGACGCACTCACGTTCACCACGATTTCGACCGATTCCAGCGACGCAGACTCGGTGTCCCCTGAGGTGCTCGTAGCGATTTCCGCAGCGGTGCGCGCTCGCGAGGTGCTCCGCTTCGACTACTCGAACGGCCGCTCAAATGACAACATCGAAATAACACCCCCACGCCGCGTGGAGCCACATCATCTGGTGACCTCCAAGCGTCGCTGGTACCTCGTCGCGTGGGATCTCGAGCGAGACGACTGGCGAATCTTCCGCGCCGATCGCATCACTCCACGCACCCCGAACGGCCCGCGGTTCACACCGAAGGGGATCCCCGGCGGTGACGTGAGCGAATACGTGGCCGCGCGCTTCAAGGGATCGGAACATATCAACAAATGGCCGTGCCACGGCAAGGTCGTTCTCCATCGACCAGCCAGTTATGTTCTTCCCTTTGTCGAGGACGGCGCCGTCGAAGATCTTGGCCCCGACCAGTGCAGCCTCGAAGCCGGATCATGGTCCTGGACGGCGCTGGCAGCCTCCTTCAACCGATTCGACACCGACATCGATGTCGTCGGCCCGGCAGAACTGACCCACGCTTTCGCACAACTCGCCGCCCGCAATGCCGCGACTGCTGCGAGTTAGGCAGTCGTCGCGAATGAGATCCAGGTCTCCAACACAACCGTGCGTCCGTGGGTTCATGTAGGTTTCAAGTCCTCAGAGGACCTGAGGACTTGAAGACCTGAACGAAGGGATGCCCAAGGAGATGAAGAAGGGGCAAGTTGCTTTTCTCACCGGCACACACGTCGTGAACGATCTGTACCAGGGGGCTGTGCCTGCACTGTTGCCGTTCATGATGCTGGAACGCGGATATTCCTACTCCGCGGTTGCCGGAATCACGCTCGCCGCGACCGGACTATCCAGTGTCGTGCAACCCGCATTCGGCATGCTGGTCGATCGAAAGAGCCGGAATTGGCTGGTACCCACAGGTTTTGTGACGGCCGCAACGGGAATTGTCGTGGCCGCGATGAGCACCACCTACATCGTTACTTGGCTGGCAATTGCTTTGGCCGGCATCGGCATTGCCGCATACCATCCGCCCGCCACAAATTTGGCACGCGCAGCTGGAGGTCACTCGCAGAAGGCCATGAGCGTGTTCTCCGTGGGCGGCACGTTGGGAGCCTCACTGGCGCCACCGTTCGTCACGCTCGTGGTCGGTTCGCTCGGATTGTCCGGCGGCTACCTGCTCGCAGTTCCTGCAGTGGTAGCGGCTATTTGGTGGATCGTCGCCCAATCACGATCGGCCGGCACGGGCACGGACGCCGAATCAGCCCAGTCGTTGAGTTCGCAGCTAGCAGCGAACGGTCCCGTGTCAGATGATTGGCGCTCGTTCACCCGACTCGTGCTGGTAACGGTGTGTTGGTCAATTCCATATGTGACCACGCTGTCGTTGGTCTCACCGTACGTACTCAACGGACTGAACGGATCGTCCTCGAGTGCAGCAATCGTGTTGTCCTCCTTCACCTTGGCGGGAGCGGCCGGCACGCTACTGGGCGGAGTCCTCGCGGACCGTCGTGGTCGACGTGCATCCATCCGACTCGGTTACCTGCTTGCGGTACCTTCACTGGCATTGCTCGCCGCGGCTCCGAACGTGGCAATTGCCGAACTTGGAATCGTCTGTCTCGGATTCGCGATGTTCTTGCCCTTCGCGCCACAGGTGACATTGGCGCAGGACTACCTACCGAACCGCCCAGGCACGGCAAGTGGGGTGACCCTCGGACTCGCAATGTCAGTGGGAGGCATCGCCTCTCCGCTGTTCGGTTACCTGGCAGATCACTTCGGACCGCGCATGGCGATCGGGGCGACAACTGCAGTGCTGTTGGTCGGAGCCGTCATCGCATTCACCTTGCGCGATCGACGCCTCGACCCGGAGGACGAGACGGAGCGCGAACTGGACGTCATCGCCCTTCGATAACCCGAAGACAGCCCCGTAGTCTGAAGATTCATCGGAGGACATGAAGTGTCACTCGGTGGGCCGCTCCACGGCGGTTCACCGAGTCAGTCAGGAGCAGACACATGGCAGTGCGCCAGGTCAAGCAGCAGTCACTGGTACAGAAAGCCGCAGACGAACTTGCGCGCCTCATCGGCGACGGCGAGTGGCCGGTCGGGACGAAAATCCCGAACGAGCAGGATCTGAGCACGCTCCTCGGAGTCGGGCGTTCGACCGGCAGGGAAGCCGTGCGTGCACTGATCGCGTCGGGACAGCTCTACTCTCATCAAGGATCCGGCACCTACGTCATGTCCTCGACTCCGGTCACAGAACTCGAGCGAGAACTCAAACGCTCGGACCGCCGCGAAGTCTACGAAGTACGCAGACTCCTGGAAGTGGAAGCGGGCCGCCTGGCCGCCATGCGTCGGACCTCTGCCGACGTCGACCTGTTACGGGCAGCACTCGCAGCCCGTGAAAATGCTTCGACACCAACAGAATTTGTCGACGCTGACATGGAACTACATCGCGCCGTGGTGAATGCTGCGCACAACAGCGTGTTGTCGATGGTGTTCGATTCATTCATCGAAACGCTCCGCAACTCGGCCCTGGACGTGATCACCGACGTCGCGGCGCGAAACCCCCAATCCATCGACGACGAAGCCGCTGCCCACCGAGATCTGGTGGAAGCAATCGTCGCGGGTGATGCCGACGCTGCCAGCGCGGCAACGCGCAGGAACATGGACGGGCTCGACTGACCCTCTCTATCGTTGTCAGGCATGACGTCCACATCGCTCCCTCCACGGGGTCTCCGGATCGGTCTGTCCGCCATCGCGTGGCTCAACCTGCTCTCTGCGCTCGTAGGAATGGCGGGCCTGACGATCGGCGGCGGGATGGGCCTGCCTCCGGAGTGGATCGAGGGAACCGTCTTCCCTTCATATTTCTGGCCCGGAATCCTCCTCGGCGTCGTCGTCGGAGGCATCCAAGCCGTCGCACTCTTCGCTCAGCACAACAGGTTCCGCCTGGCATGGGGCCTGCACGCCGCCGCCGGGCTGACCATGCTTATCTGGATCTTCGTCGAGATCGCCATCGTTCTCGCCTGGTCGCCGCTGCAAGGCATCTTCTTCACCACCGGACTGGCCCAGACGATCCTCGCCGTGCTCGCACTCGGAGCCTGGCCTCGCCCCTTCCTTCAACGAACCGACAGCCATCACGGTCAGTGACGAATTACATTGGGATAGAAGGTCACTAGGACCGACCTCGATGCTCTCCATCGCCCAATCCAGCTCGACCCCCGACCGTCAACTGAAATCTGTTCAGCCGATGAGGTCTTTCGAGAAGTTCAGCGAGTCGAAAGACCTGTTCGCTACGAGTTCCAATTGCCTCTGTGTTGCACCGTCTCGGGCGCGCTGAGACATGCCTTGGATGACTACACCGATGAACTCGGCAAGGTCCTCGGGATCGGAGTCAGCGGGCATGAGTCCGTTGGCGATATCGGCTGCGATCCTCTGCGACAGCAACACCACGTTGGCATTTCGCATGTCGCGCAATCGGTTTGCTATGTGACTGTTGGCGTCGGTTACGCTGACCGCCGCGCTGATGATCAGACAACCACCCGGACAAGACTCGTCGGTGTAATGGGACGCCGCGTCGTTCAAGAGGCGGCGAATCAATTCGGATGCCTCGCGCTCTTCGGCGAACGCCCGGTCCATGAAGTCGCCGCGAGTCGCGTTGTAGTGATCGACGGCGGCAAAGAACACTCCTTCCTTGCCGCCGAAAGCACTGTAGAGACTCGGTGGATTTATCTGCATCGCAGCAGTCAACATGGCAACGGATGTCCCCTCGTAGCCGTGCTCCCAGAAGGCATACATCGCCTTGTCCAAGGCCGCGTCTACGTCGAACTTCCGCCCTTGTCCCGGCACCCCGGCCATGCAACCTCCCAATTCCGCAGCATCTACCGATCCAAATGTGATCTATTCTACTCTTGTAGCGATCACTATGCGAATGTCCTACTGTTCTCCTCGAAAGTTCATTTCGTTCACTGAAGTACCGCCGTACTGCTGACACAGCTCGCGAACGCTCTTTCACACCGTCTAGGGGGATCGACATGCGTAGTGCCGCTTCATTCAAACTGGGTCTCAGCCACAGCGCGGCCACCGATTCGACATGGAAGGTCGAAGCGGTCAAACAGGTCGAGTATCACGTGATTGCCGCACGAAATCTGTTCGCCAAGGACAGCACTCGACTACTCGACGGGTGCAGCGCAGCGTCGCTACACCGCGGAGACCGACGCTTGATCATCATCGACGCGAACGTCGACCGAATTCACGGGGATAGAATTCGAGGCTACTTCGAACACCACGGAATACGAGCATCCTTCGTACCGATGCGAGCCGACGAGACGGTCAAAGAGTGGGGTTCTGCGGTGCGGGTGGTCGACGCGATGAACGGATTCGGCATCGACCGACGCAGGGAGCCGGTAATCGCGATCGGCGGGGGTGTTCTACTCGACATTGTCGGTTTCGCCGCGAGCGTCTACCGCCGCGGAACGCCGTACATCCGGGTCCCCACCACACTGATCGGCCTCGTCGACGCCGGGGTCGGCGTCAAGACCGGAGTCAACTACGGCATGGGCAAGAATCGACTGGGGACGTATGCACCGGCCCTGGCAACTTTTGTCGACCGAGCATTCCTGCGTACCCTCGACAACCGACACTTGTCCAACGGCCTTGCCGAGATACTCAAGATGGCCTTGATCAAATCCCTCGACCTCTTCGAACTGCTGGAAATCTTCGGGGAACGATTGATCGATGACAGGTTTCAGGGCTCTTCCGACGAACTCGACACAGCAGCAACACAAGTCATCGCCGAGTCGATCCACCTGATGCTCGAGGAACTGCAGCCCAATCTGTGGGAATCCTGCCTCGAACGCTGCGTCGACTACGGCCACACATTCTCGCCCACGCTCGAGATGGAAGCACTACCGGAACTTCTGCACGGTGAAGCCGTAGCTGTCGACATGGCATTGACGTCAGCACTGGGTTATTTGCGGGGAAGTATCAGTGAAGCTGAACTTGATCGCGTCCTGACTGTAATGAGGCGCCTCGGCCTTCCCACCTGGAACGACGTCTTGTCCACACCGGGCGTCCTCGGCGCCGCATTGGCCGACACAGTGCGTCATCGGGACGGGCGGCAACGGCTGCCTTTGCCGGTCGGGATCGGTGGACACCACTTCGTCAATGATGTCACGATCGACGGAATCAACTCTGCCTCCGCCCTTTTGAACAGGAAGAGCGACGAGCTACGCGTCCGTGAGACGTCGGTGACGAAGGTCGCGTCATGAGGTGGGGCGACCTCTACATCGAAGGCTTCGGCTCATACCTACCGGACAGGCGGGAACAAGCCTCCGACATGGTGACCGAAGGACGGTTCGATCCCGTCGAACAGCAGAAGACCGGACAGACTTCGGTTGCAGTGTCGGACCCTGATATCGGCGAATCCGCGCCGGAGATGGCAGTCTTCGCAGGCAGAGCTGCGTTGGCCGACAGCGGAATCAGCAGCAACGAAATCGACCTACTCGTGCATGCAGTGGTTCTGCACAACGGCCTGGAGGCGTGGAACTGCGGCGCCTACATTCAGAACGAACTTGGCATCGACGACTGCCTGCCGATCGAGATCCGAACAACCTGCGCCGGAGCAATCGTCGGAATCGAACTGATCGGCCGCTGGTTCGACGGACACGGCAAAGGCCTGGTAACTGCATCCGACGCTTGGCGTCTCCCCCTGTTCGACCGGTGGAATTCCGACAGCGGTCTCGCCTACGGAGACGGCGCGGCCGCTGCTGTCATCGGCCCGGATCCGGGTCCCTTTCGTATTCTTTCGACTTCCGTAGTCACTGATGCACACCTCGAGCAGATGCACCGCGGGCACGAGCGCACAAGCATGCCTGTCTACGGCACCGCCGACCCGATCGATCTCCGAGCACGGGTGGGGGGCTTCACCGAGACTCACTCCATCGACGAGTTCTGGTCACGCAACGCGGCCGCTCTGTCTCGATGCGCTGAAACAGCTTTGGGTGATGCCGCCACTCATCACGGTGACATCGCCACCTGGATCGTACCGAATTTCGGCAACGTCCTACTCCGCAAACAATGTTTCGAGCCGCTGAAGATCCGCGCCGAGCAGACCTTGGTCGAACTCGGCAGAACCATCGGCCACACCGGTGCTGCCGACCCACTACTGGGCCTCGACCTGCTCCGCCGCAGCAAGGCCCTGCACCCTGGAGACCGGATCATGCTCACCGGCATCGGCGTCGGGTTCACATGGGGATGCGCAGTCGTCGAATACACCGGATACGAGAAGGGATAGGCCATGGTGGTCGAAACTCCGCACGAATTGACGACAACGGCTCGCTCTACCAACGCGAATGCCGCAATAATCTGGATGCTCCTGGCAGTGTTCGGCGTCGGCACTGTCGAATACCTTGTGGCCGGTGTACTTCCGGACATCTCCACCGACCTCGGGGTCAGCACCTCCACAGCCGGACTGCTCGTCACCATCTATGCCGTCACAGTGGTCATCGGTGGCCCTCTACTGACGATCGCTACCACCAGGGTGCCGCGGACACCTCTCATCGCGGCTCTGATGGCTCTCTTCGTCATCGGCAACATCGGAACTGCGCTGGCACCGAACTTCGCAACCATGGTGATATTTCGGATCATCACTGCTCTGCCACACGCGACGTTCTTCGCTCTGTGCCTGGTGCTGGCGACGTCGTTGGTGGCGCCTGAATTCCAAGGGCGTGTGATCGCCCGCGTCACCCTCGGACTGAACCTGGCGACGGTCCTCGGCGTCCCCTTGGGAACTCTCATCGGTACACAACTGGGTTGGCGCTGGTCTTTTGCGATCATCGCCGTTTTCCAACTGCTGGTCACCGCTGCGCTGATCGCCTCGACGCGCAACGCCGCTCCCTCGCACCAGACCGGCAACGTCAGCTCAGAGCTACGGGTGTTCACCCGGGGCCCAGTTCTGTGGGCGATCGGGCTGACCGCTCTCAGTCAGGCAGCGCTTTTCGTGGTGTTCACCTACATCTCGCCGTATCTCACCGAGCATGCCGGCATCTCGGTGTCGACGGTGACGGTGGTGTTGTTCGTATTCGGCGTCGGGTCTGTTGTCGGCAATCAACTCGGTGGTTACTACGCAGACAAGGACCTGGACAAAACGCTGTACATCGCGTTGACCGCGCTCGCGTTGGCACTTCTCGCTCTCTTCGTCTTCGGCGGAACGTCTTGGTTTGCCTTCGCCTGGATGTTCGTACTCGGTGCTACCGGTTTTTCCATTATTCCGCCGCTCGCCTCGAAACTCATCGGTGCTGCAAGCGAAGCCCCGCACCTTGCTGCCACGGTCAACATTGCAGGATTCCAACTTGCGAATGCTGCCGGCGCGTGGATCGGCTCGATCGCTCTGTCCGGCGGCAACAGCGTTGCAGTCCTGCCTGCTATCGGGGCAGTCCTCGCGGCGGGCGCAGTACTGCTGCTGTTCGTCAGTCGGCGCACTGCTCGGAGCGTGACGTGAAAGCCATGAGAGCTGCGATGATCGACGCTCCCCGTTCCGTGTCGATCGTGACGATCGACCGTCCCAACTGCGGGCCTGACGATGTCGTCGTCAAGGTTGCCTATGTCGGTCTGTGCGGTACGGATCTGGAGTTGTTGCACGGCACGTCGTCATACCTCACTGATGGCCTTACGTCGTTTCCGCATCACTTCGGGCACGAATGGGTGGGCACCGTAGAGCAGACCGGCCCGAATATTCACGATCTGTCGGCGGGTGACGTAGTCACCGGGAGCACGATGATTTTCTGCCAGGCGTGTTCGGCCTGCGGGGCCGGACGACGCAACCAATGCTCCGATCTGCGTGAGGTCGGGCTATACGAACATCCTGGTGCCGCAGCCGAATTCCTCCGCATGCCGCGGCGCACGGTCGTTTCACTCGGTCGCGTCACAGTCGAACCGGAGCACGTTCTCATCGAGCCGCTCGTGACGGTGCTCGAGGCGCTCGACGCTGCTTCGGTGTCGCCGGGTGATCGGGTTCTCGTCGTCGGCGCGGGCACGATCGGCAGCTTGTCCATCGCCATGCTGAGTCGATACCCGATCACCGTCGACGTTCTCGAACCCCGGTCGATCGAACACCTCGACTCCGGCACCGTCACACACAGTTTCACCGATGCCACACACCTGACCGGGCAGTACGACGTGGTCGTGGAGGCGTCTGGCGGCGCCGGTGCGCTGGGTACCGCCGTAGGCGTTCTCCGTCCGGGAGGCAAGTGCATCCTCGTAGGCGTCGCGGCGCACACGGAATCGATCGATCCCGGAGCGGTTGCGCTGGCCGGCATTTCGATCATCGGAGTACGTCACGGGGTAGATCACTACCGCCGAGCCGCGGAACTGTTCCCGCTGATTCGCCCGGCATTGACCGCATTGATCGACAGTGTGGTTCCTCTGACCGAAGCACAGTCCGCATTCGATCGTCTCGAAGGCCACAGGACACGGCCGAAGGTGGTGATCTCTGTTGAGTGAGCTCGAATACACAGTGATAACCGGAGCGAGTAGTGGTATCGGCCGGGCAATCGCGCTCGCGCTTGCGAAAGAGGGTCACAACCTCGTCCTCGGATACGGCAATGGTCTCGATCGCATCGCACGGTTGGTGAGCGAACTAAATGCGCAGTTCCGCATCGACGTCGTTCCCCTGCAACTGGACCTGCGCAATGCCGAATCGACAGTCGACGCCGTTCTGAGATGCACAGATGAACTGGGTGAGATCCACTGCCTGGTAAACAATGCCGGAATCAACGATCGATCACCCGCAGATGCACTCGCCATCGATCGAATGCGCGAGGTCATGGCCGTCAATTCGATCACCCCACTTGCGTTGGCCTCGTCGGTGGGGCGCCGGATGATCGCGCGAGGTATCGCAGGATCGATCGTCAACATCACATCGATCCATGACACGGTCCCCATCACCGGCGGTGCAATCTACTGCGCCAGCAAGGCCGCATTGGCGGCGTCGAGTCGTGTCCTCGCCCTCGAATTCGCGCCCCACGGAGTGCGCGTCAATTCCGTCGCACCGGGAGAAACCGCCACCGCGATGAACGGCATCGATGACGAATCCTCGTATGCGGACATCGATCGCCCCGCTATCCCGTTGGGGCGTCCGGCCGGTGTGCACGAGGTCGCAGCAGCCGCGGCGTTCCTCGCCGGGTCCGGTTCGAGCTATCTCACGGGGACCACCGTTACCGTCGACGGCGGACTGGTTCTGACTGCAGCCGAAGCGAATGCCCGCTACGCCGTCGATCATTCTCCAACGCAAGGTCTCATGAAAGGAATCGCATGAAAGCCATCGCAATCGAAGCCACCGGCGACCCAAGCGTTCTCACTCTCACCGAGGTTGACGAGCCGACATCCGGCCCCGGAGACGTCACTGTTTCCGTTGCAGCCGCTGCCGTCAACCCTGTCGATCTGAAGACCCGTTCGGGGTTCTTGCCCATCGAGTTGCACTTCCCAGCCGTATTGGGATGGGACGTCTCCGGAACTGTTATCGCAGTCGGATCCGCGGTAACACGCTTCACACCAGGAGACCGCGTCATCGGAATGATCGCGCAACCGGCACACCGCTACGGAACCTATGCCGAACGCGTCACCGCCGACCAGTCCTTGTTCGCACCCGCTCCGTCGAACGTCACCCTCGAGCACGCTGCTGCGATCCCACTCGCAGCGCTCACCGCTGTGCAATGCCTCGAGAAACTCGACCTTGCACCAGAATCCACGGTGTTGGTGACCGGTGCTGCCGGCGCGGTGGGCCGAATAGCGTCGGCGCTGCTGATCTCGCGGGGACACCGCGTCGAAGCCCTCGCTCGCGAGAGCGACACTGACGAACTCTTGGCCCTCAGCCTCAGCCGGGTCATAGCGAGTCCCGTCGACCTGCCGCAGAAGGAGTACGACGCCATCGTCGACACGGCGGGTATTGCCGAATCCGTCGACAGTGTGCGAGACGACGGCGCCTTCATCTCCATCGACGACAACGAGCAACCCGCACCGCAACGTGGAATCACACCGGCGAAAAGCTATGTCGACGAGGACGGCTCGGGCCTCGAATCATTCGCCGAACTGGTATCGACCGGTTCGGTCACCGTCCCTGTCGCCCGAACATTCCGGTTCGACGAAGCACCCCAAGCCCACGCTCTGCTGGCCGCGGGCGGAACCCGAGGAAAGGTACTGCTGATCCCATGACCGTGACCGCGAATGTCGAAGATGCCTTGTCCACAGTCGGTGTCACCGTTCCCGATGCGGACGCCGCCGCCAACTTCTTCGCTTCACTCCTGGGTGCGAACCGCGTCGTAAGATACCCCGGACGTGTCTCCGTACCGATCGGATTGTCGGGGGTCCTGGATTTCGTATCAGCGGATTGGCCCCATCAACCCCCACCGCGGTTGGTCGACATCGGTACCAACCATCTCTGCTTCACTGTCGGCGATATCGAACTCGCTGTGAGCTACCTTGATTCGCGAAGCGACGTGACAGTCCTCGGCGACGTGATCGAGGTACCCGAGGGTCCGATTGCGGGCAACAAGTGGGTGTACTTCCGGTCGCCGTGGGGCGATCTCTTCGAACTTCAGCAGTGGCCCGAGGAGCCGGGATACTTCCACGAGACCCAGGCCCGACTCCACCACAGACGAGAGGACATCGCGTCAGCCCTTCTCCCGACCTGCCGCGGTTTGGATCACACGGGCTACAGCGTCCCGGACCTCGACGCCGCGATAGCGCGTCTGGTGACCGCCCATTCGGGAACCGAGGTGCTCCGCACCGACATCGCAGCGGATCGCGGGTTCATGACGGCACAGTTCGATCTCGACGTCGAAGGAACGTCCCGGATGGCGATGGTATCCGTCGGCGACTTGAACATCGAGTTGTTCGAGCACCACATCGGCCGGCAGGAGGCCCCTCGCCCTTTGACCGCCAACGGGGGAAACTTCCTGACGTTCCGCCACGGGGGCGCCGCGCGACTGATTCCGAGTTCGCTGTGAAGTACGGAATCAATCTCCCCAACTTCGGGCCGCAGATCGACCCCGAGGGGATTCTCGCGTGGGCCCGGACAGCGGAAGCTGCCGGATTCGACAATGTCCTACTCTCGGATCACGTGGTGTTGACCGACGACGCGAATCGCCGCTCTCCCGCTCCGTTTTACGAGTGCCTGGCCACGCTGTCCTGGCTCGCAGCGGGTACCGAGTCGATTCGCCTGGGCAGCGGCGTGCTGATCGGCAGTCACCGACACCCGGCCCACCTCGCCCACGCGACCGCGACGATTGATCGACTCAGCGGCGGACGGTTGATCGTGGGCATCGGGGTCGGCTGGACTGCACAGGCTTTCGACGTCCTCGGCGTTCCGTTCACACGTCGAGGCCGACTGACGGATACCACTCTCGAAACCCTGATCGCAGCGTGGACGTCGGAGACATACGACGCACCGGGCTCGGCCGGAACACATCGCGTGCACAACGGACCTCTACCGCTGCAGCAACCACACCCTCCGTTGTGGATCGGCGGCAACGGACCCGCTGCGATCGACCGAACCAACAGATTAGGCACTGCATGGCACCCATTGCACCCTACCCGGGGCCTATGCATCGCTGGAGTCGCTTCACTCGCCCCCGGGCGTGAGTTCGTCCCCCGCATCTACTTTCTCCCCACCGAAAGATCTGTCGAATCACCAGACCGTCCACTCGGGTACGGAACCATCAACCAGATACGTGCCGACATCGATTTTCTGTCTGAGATCGGTGCACAGACGATTGTGCTCGATACCGATCCTGGCGACCAGCGACTGCGCCGCTCAACCGACCACGATCTCGATCTGATTCGCATTGCCGGCGAAAGTTTGGGAATGAGTCGGGTGGCCGTCTTATGACTCTGCGGCCCAGCTTGATTCGACAATCCATTTCGACCTCGGCACTGCTGTTCGACATGGACGGAACCCTCGTCGATTCGCAGGCGTCGATCGAGGCTGTCTGGTTCGAATTCGCGGACCGGCACGGCGTTGATCGGGCGGTGGTAGCGCAGGCACTTCCAGGCCGCATCGCTTCCGACATCATCCTTCGGGTTCTCGGTAATCGAGCAAACGTCGAATCCGAACTGAACTGGATCAGGCAAAGCGAAGAGCAGAACTCGCATCCAGTTCGCGCCATCGCCGGCGCCAAGGACTTCCTGGCGTCTGTGCCCCGGGAGCAATGGGCGATTGTCACGTCGGCCCCTCGATCGATGATGGTGCGAAGGCTCACTGAAGCGGGCCTCCCGCTTCCACACGCGTCGGTATGCGCTGAGGACGTGCGCGCCGGCAAGCCAGATCCCGAGGGCTTTCTTGCAGCGGCGGCGCGCTTGAAGGTTTCCGCCGACTCCTGCACCGTATTCGAAGACTCCTCGGCCGGCATGGCTGCTGCGGCCGATTCCGGCGCATCATGCGTTGCAATCGGAGCCGAGCCCGGACGAAACCTTTTGAGAGTGAATAATTTTACTTCACTACGACTCTCCCGAGAGAGATCGGAGCTCGTAATCGACGTGGTACCGGAACTATGACGGATACCGTATCGGTCGATCTGGGAGGTACGTGGCTACGCATCCGCAGCGGTGAGCGAACCGAACGGCTGCCATCGCCCAGCGTGCTCCGACAACCGTCTGCCACTCCCGATCAACTCCTGCGCGAGCTGATCGAGACACTGGATCGATATCTACCGCCGGGTGCCGCAGTGAACATGGCGTGCGGGGCCGCGCTCGACGAACAGAAGGGCGTCGCCCATGGATCCGGCCCATTGTGGGGCGGCACTCCTGCCGGTGAGATTCCGTTGCTGCGCCTCCTCGAATCCCACCGCCCGGACGTTCGATGGACACTCGTGAACGACGTGACGGCAGGGTTGGCGTCATTCGCTCGTGGGTTTACACGTCCCACCGATCGGCGCATCGCCTACCTCACCATCAGCAGCGGGATCGCACTGCGGATAGCTGATGCAAGAGAGGGAGTGATTCCAGTGGACGCATTGGGGTTGCAAGGTGAGGTCGGCCACCTTCGTGCAGTGACGTCGGGGCCGGATACAGTGCGACAGTTGCCCTGCGCATGTGGAGGCATCGGACATGTCGCGGCGATCTCGTCCGGCTCGGCGTTGGCTGCTGTCGCCTCGGCTCTCGAATTGCCCTATGACAGAGATTCGTTCGGTCCAGCACTCGAGTCAGGCGCCCCTGGTGCATCACTTCTGTTGAGCGTGGTCGTCGAGCCGATCGCCGAGCTGGTCAGAACGATGATCGCCCTCGATCCACGACTGGATCGCATCGGGATCGGTGGCGGGCTCGCCGAAGGTCTGTCCGAGATGTACGAGAGGGAACTTTGTTCCCAACTCGCCTCGGTGCGATCGTACGCGGACACGTCACTGACTCCCGAGAGAATCCGTAAGACGATATACCTGTGCCGTCCTCACGACATCGACACCCTGTCCGGTGCCGACGATATTGCCGCCGGTCGCCTCCGCGTAAGCAAGCTGTGAAAGAGGATTCATGACAACGCAACTCACCCATCGCGCAATCGTGAGAAGGGGCAGTCGGTCGAGCGTCGAAAAGCGGCCGACTCCAACTCCCGGACCCGGCGAACTTCTCGTCGCCCCCGAGAAAGTCAGCCTGTGCGGGACTGACATTCAGATTGTGCGCGGAGACAGGGACGACCCCTCGCCCATCGTCGGCCACGAAGGCGCTACCCGCGTCGTCGAAGTGGGCGACGGCGTCACCGGCTTCGAGGTAGGTGATCGAGTCGTGGTCAACCCGACGCATCCGCATGATTCATCGTTTCTTCTCGGCCACAACGTCGAGGGGTTGTTTCAACAACGCGTCATCATCGGCGTGCCCGCGGTGAGTGGAGGGTTGGTCACGCCGTTGCCACTGGAACTTTCCAGCGCACGCGCTACTCTCGTCGAACCGTACGCCGTCGTCAGGTACGCGCTCTCCTGCCTCTCCCGTGAGTCACCGGGGACGCTGCTCATTTTCGGCGACGGTCTCATCGGAAATCTGGCTGCGGCCCTCGCACCCTCCGTTCTCTTCCCAACCGTCCGAGTAGTAATGGTCCACCGCACCGAACTCGGCATGGAGTGGACGACAAATCACTTTCCATCCGTGGTCAACTCGCTCGCTACCGAGAACTGGGTACGCGAAACCACAGGCTCGGTCGCCGTGCTGGTCGCGACTCACCGCGCCGGCACAGTAGCGTCGATCGACACCGCTCTGGAACGCCTCGGCGATCGAGTTGTCTCCGTGCATCCGATTGGTGGAGTGCCGGCCAAGGCCACGTCCGATTTGTTACCCGGGGTGGACATCGCCGGGGTGCGACAAGCCAACACGGGTGGACCGACACCACCCGCGATCACGACGTTCACCAGGGGCTCTCTGCGCGTTACCTTGACGGGCAACAGAGGAGTCACGAACCACCAACTCGCCTCCGCTGCAGCTGCATTGACGAGCGCCGACGACACGATCGACACGCTACTCACACACCAACTCGGCATCGATGAGGGCACCGCATTGATGAACGTGATCTGCGAGAAACGGACCCGAGAGGTGGACGGCGAGTTGGTGATTCGATTGGTGGTGAATCTTGCGGGTCATTGAAGGTATTTGATCCGACGAACTCGGGGAACAACCAGCCAAGACCTCCCGCCCGAGATCCCCCACGGACTCGCATTGCTAGTGTTGATGACGTGTTTGCCACGGGACCCAACGCGCTGACGGTAAAAGGCCAACCGACGCTTCAACACATAGATTTCACCTTTTTGGATTCTTTTCGATTTCCCGACCGGCAGGGCTTCCCCGATTCATATCGCGCATTCATCCGGCACGCAGGGTGGGCGCGGACCTTCGGACTCTGGCTCATCTATCCGCCCGTCCTTCCCGGATTTGCCGACGGCTGGCAAGGGCGCGCCCGCAACCTCACCGCTCATCTTCATTCGGTCTACACAGAAGGACAGGATGACGAGTTCGATTGGATGATCGAACCCGACGGCGATTGGTCACTCCCCGACTCGCTGCAGGTTTTCGAATGGAGCGAAAACGGTGACGCCCTCCTGTGGGACACAGCATCACGCGACACCGACGGAGAGTTTCCGGTTTGGGAATCGCGATCGTTCAACTCCCTCCACCGCCTCGGCGGGAGCCTCTACGAAGCACTTCCGTCCATTCGCACCCGGACGGCGAGCCTGTTCGGACCCCGCGCCTACGACATCGAGCCACTCCAGCCCACCCAACTCTGACGCGCGACCCAAATTATCGAAAGGCCGCGGGCACAGCCACTAGTACGACACCTACGATGACGACCAGCGACAGATAGCCGAGAACGAGGCCGGCCACTGCCAATCCGCGCCCACTTTCGCCGGAACGGCGAATCTGGTTCAGCGACACATGGCCCACGGGAATAGCAAGAACCCCACCGAAGATTCCAAGTACCAGTGCGACGATGGCCAAGGCATTCGTACCGCCGACCACCCCTGGCGGCGGAAACACCCGCCTGACAGGCCCGAATGCCGAACGAAGGCTCCTCCCTAACAGCAGCGCCCCGACCATATACAGCGACAGTCCCGCCACTGATCCGGCTACCCAGGCTCCACGAAACGCCGGCCCGTCGACGTCGAGGATCCTCCCCGCCGCCCTTACCCCGGATCCTGCTGCACCGACCGCGATACTCAAATTCACTGCGCCAGGAAGAACGGCAAGCAAGGCAATAGCACCGATACCAAGCGAAAATGCCGGGCCACCTCGGCGCCGCCACGCCAACGAACTCATCAGCGCTGCGAACAAAGTCACAGCAATGCCTGAAAGCCCAGTCACAAATCCGACAACGACTCCCGTCTCGAAGTCCCCACCTAGATGACGAGCAACCCACTGTGCCCAGGCCCGTGCGGATGGCGGCCCGAGCGTCAGCGAGGCAACGACCGTTGCAACCGCAACACACGCCACGACACTGATGACCCGCAGAATCCACCCCAGATAACCGGAATGCGAATTATTCGGCGCAACAGTAGTTTCCGAGTCGATCACCAGGATTCCTTCGTTCAGAGTGTGACAACAGAACGGCTCTAGCCGTCACTCCACACAGAACCGTGGCCGGACCGGCTCACTCATCTGATCAAGTTCTGGTGCCTGTGTCTGTAGTTCGTTCGCACGACCAAACCCGCGATAGCAACGATTACACATTTGTGTTAGCGTTGTTTTCATGAGTTCGAGAGCAAAGATTCTGGCCGCAGCGACCGAGCTGCTCAACACCTCCCCCAACGGTGACATCTCCACCCGTGCCGTGTGCGAGATGGCCGGCGTCGGCGCCCCCGCGCTCTACCGTCAGTTCGGCGACAAGGACGGACTGCTCGCAGCCGTCGTCGAGGCAGGTTTCTTCGAATACCTCGAAGGCAAACGCGCTGCGACACCTTCCGATGACCCCGTCGCCGATCTACGGGCCGGCTGGGATGCGCATACAGCCTTCGCGCTCGCACATCCCGCTCATTACCGACTGATGCACTCACCTTCCGCCCAGAGTGCCGACACCGCCTTGCAAGCCCAGGCGCTACTTCGATCCGTTCTCGAACGATGCGCTGCGGCAGGCGCCCTGACCGTATCGGTCGACGTGGCTACACAGATGGTGATGTCCGCCAATGCGGGTGTCGCTCTGATGCTCGTCGTAAGGCCGGAACAGTACCCCGATCCGACACTGTCACAGCGAGTTCGCGACGGAATCTTCGCGTCCATCATCGACGAATCCGGCGCCCACCCGGACGCCTCCCTCAACAGAGTTGCATCCACTCTCGACGCTCAACTCGCCTCCGCAGATTCAACTTCCCTCTCCACCAACGAAGTCGGCCTACTACGGGAGTGGCTCCGCAAGCTGTCCGATGCACCCAAACCAGTTCAGGAGTTACATCATGACTGACACCACCACCCGCGTCGCCATCGTCACCGGAGCTTCCGGCGGCATCGGGCGAGCGACTGCCGAAAAGCTCGCCGCCGACGGAATGGCTGTCGCCGTGCACTATTCAGGAAATCTTCAACGCGCCCAGGAAACAGTTGACACCATCGTCGCAGCGGGCGGTCGCGCCATCGCGGTGCATGCCGACGTCGCCGACGAAGGTGAAGTCGGGGCCCTGTTCGATACGGTCGAGGAGGAGTTCGGGGGCATCGACGTCGTCGTCCATGCAGCCGGAATCATGATTCTCTCCACCGTCGCAGAACTGAACTTCGACGATTTCGATCGGATGCATCGGACCAACGTCCGAGGGACCTTCGTGGTCGACCAGCAGGCAGCCAGACGTGTCCGACGCGGTGGTGCGATCATCAATTTCTCCACCTCCGTGAAGAAGCTGGCGTTTCCGACTTATGCCGCGTACGCCGCCACCAAATGTGCTGTCGACGCGATCACTCTGGTTCTCGCGAAAGAGCTAAGGGGACGCGACATCACGGTCAACGCCGTAGCCCCAGGCCCCACGGCCACCGATCTGTTCCTGGACGGGAAAGACGAAGCTACAGTGGAGAACCTGTCCAAGCTGGCTCCTCTGGAACGCCTCGGCACACCGGTGGACATCGCGGAGGCTGTCGCGTTTCTCGCCGGCCCAGCTCGTTGGGTCAACGGCCAGGTCATCTACGTCAACGGTGGCGTGATTTAACAAATCCATCGTCTAAGGACCACACCTTGGCAATTCCGACAAAACAGTCAAACCAGTCGACTTTGGTTGTAATGTGCAAACAATGGAAAACCAGGATCGAGGGTCCGCCCGGACGTCACGACGACAGTTCATCAGCGTCGCAGGGCTGGCGGCAACCGCGGCCATAACCCTCGCGACCTCCTCGACCGCCAGCGCCGCCGGCCCCACGGCACCCAATCCAGGTTCGCGGGTCGGCGATCCTGCAGAAGCCCAAGCGGTACAGCGCGTCGCAGAGACACTGCTGAACAGCGGAGTCCCCGGCCTTGCCTTCGCCATCGTCAAACCGGATGAGAAGAACCGCAAAGCGAGTGTCACCACTACGTACCACTACGGCCAGGCCGACGTCGAAAACGGCGTGAGAGTCACTCCACGAACGCAATTCGAGATCGCCTCGGAGACCAAGACCTTCACGGCTGCACTACTGGCGAAACTGATCGCTCGGGGAGAAGTCGGATTGGACGACCTGGCGAGCAAGTACTCGGATGGCAACCTGCTGCCAAAAGGCAGCGGTGGCGAGGAGATCACGCTTCGCCAACTGGTCACCCACCGTTCCGGTCTTAGCGACGACCCACCCAATCTCTCGGCTGGGTGCGCAGATCCCACACAATCGTGTGTGGACGAGAAAGCGAAGTACACGAGAGACATGCTCTGGGAAGGACTCCGGGCTCCCGGGGCCTTGGAGTTCGCCCCCGGTAGCCACTGGCTGTACTCGGACTTCGGGTTCGGACTGCTCGGCACACTCATGGCAGACAAGATCATTCCGGGACAGGAGAAGCCGCCTTTCGCGGCAGCAGTCGCCCGCGAAATCACCGACCCGCTCGGGATGATGGGTACCGTGATCGAGACCAATGCAACCGACCTGGCCGTTCCGTACTACCTCGACGGCACAAGAGCCCCTCTGTGGAACAACACGGGTGCGATCGCAGGCGGGGGTGGCCTCGTCAGCACCGCCGAGGACATGTCGATCTGGGCCGCAACAACTCTCGGCTATGGCACCAACCCGCTCAAACCGGTCCTGACCTCGATGCTCGAGCAGATCGACACGCAAGCTCCGGAGAATCCTGCATTCGGAATGGGAATGGCGTGGCAGCTCCAACCCCCGACGCCGAACTTCCCACAACGGTTCGCCAAGAAGAACGGAGACAGCTCGGGATCCAACTGCATCACCCTGTTGGTTCCCGACAGCGGTTGGTCGATCACGATTCTGGCGAACGGTGGAAATGCGGCGATGATAGACCCTGCAGCAGTGAACCTGATGCATGATCTGGTTCCGAGACGACCGATATTCGGTAGCTCGACGGGAAGTTCGTCGGGCAGCGACGTCGGTTTCCAGACCGGGTCATTCGGATAGACCCACTTACCCGCGGGCGCTACATCTTCGTCGAGCGTGCCATCACGAAGCAGTAGAGCCCGTAGGTGATGATGCCCAATCCGGCAAGGATCAGCAGGGCCACTCCGTACGGCTGCGCACCCAGCGTCTTGAACGCTCCGTCGAGTCCGGAGGACTTGCCGGGTTCGGAACTGTTGACCGCGAGAAGAACCAGAACGCCGACAGCAGCGATGGCCAAGCCCTTGGCGACGTACCCGACGGTTCCGAGTCGGCGCACGAAGTTGCTGGGTGTGCCTTTCAAATCATCCAGGAAGTTCTGGCTCGCGCCCTTGTACACGTGGTAAACACCCACAGCGATGATCGCGATCCCACCGATCACCAATGCGATAGTCCCCAGCGTGTTCTCCATCAAACGCGCCGTGATTCCCGCACTCTGACCGCTGCTGGACTTCCCGCTTCCGCGGGCGAATCCGAATGCAGTGAAAGCAAAACCGAAATAGACGAGCGAAATGCCCAGAGCCTTTGCGCGGTTGAAGAACTCCTTCTTCTTGTCGTCCGAGGACGGCGACGACGAGCTCCCCAACGCAGCTTCGGCCAATCTCCACAACGCCATGGCAAGGAAGGCCACGACGCCGACCCACAGAGCGAAGACACCCCCTGGTTTTCCTGCCAACTCGGCCATCGCACCCGATTGGTCCGCAGACCCGGATCCACCGAGAGCAAGGCGGATCGCGATATATCCGATCAGCAGATGAACCACACCGCTGACGACGAATCCTGCGCGGGCAAAGCGCTCGAAGACATTGTTCTGTGCGACGTCAGCCGCCGTGGACGTGACACTTTTCTGGTCCTGCGGTGACGATTCTTTGTTCATCATGATCGTCGAACCATATACGGGCAGACGCTTCCCTCGAACGCCTGCATCAAGTGTTTCGAGATCAAGGGTTTCGAGGGTTCTGATCCGGCGTCGACCGCGGTTCTTCGGGGTTGGGAACCTTGGGGTCGATCGTGTCTGCATGATCTCGTTGCTGGTTCAGTTCCTCGCGAGAGCTCGTCGCCTCTTTCCGATGTTGCGCTGCATGATGTTGCAGCGCAGACGCTTCCGCCGCTTTGGCGTCGGCCTCTGCCTGCACCATGCGCGCTTTGGCTGCTGTCTCTTCTGCCCGCGCCTCGCGCTCGCCTACTTGCAGCGACTTGTCTGCGACGTCTTCGCGGATCTGTTCTGCCTCGATGTGACGACGCTCGTCGCGCCTGTTTCGCGCCACCCACAGGAGTGCGGCCACGATCGCTATCACCACGACCACGGCAACAATTATCCAGATAATGCTGCTGGTACTCATACTGCGAGAGGTACCCACCTGGGACTTTCTCACACGCAGGCAAAGAAATACGCAAAAATTACAGGTCGGTCGGATGCGTGTTGGCACCGCACAAAACGACGCACAATTCACCGTCGGACGGCGGCGTCACCGTTCCGTTCAGAACCGGAACCATTGCTGCCGCGGTTCCCAACTCCACCAGGATCCGGAACTCCCGCCACAGGAACGCCCGCGCCTGCCGGATCGAATCATCGTCGACCACAACGCTGTTAACCGAACTCTCATGCAGCGTCTCCCAGGCGATGGCGCCAATCCGTGTGGCCCCCAATGAGTCCCCGGCGATACTGTTCACTTCGATATCGATCGGACGCCCCGCATCGAGCGAGGTGTGCAAGGTGGCAGCCCCGGTCGGCTCGACGGCTACCACTTGATCTTCGGGACGAGCCGCCGCGACGATTCCAGAGACCAACCCGCCGCCGCCGACTGCAACGCAATACGTGATCGGTCCGGATGCGTCGTCCTCGATCTCGAGAGCAATGGTCCCGGCTCCGCTGACGATGTCGGGCAGGTCGTAGGCGTGCAGTTCGAGCGCACCGCTCGAGCGTGCGATGTCCGCCGCAGCGGCAGCGGCGAGTGCATACCGGTCGCCGACCTTGTGAACGGTTGCACCCAGCTCCCCAAGTGCCTTCACCTTTGCTTCGGGCGCTGTCTCCGGCACCACCACTGTGCAGGTGAGTCCTCGGCGCCGCGCGGCCCACGCAGCGCCGATCGCAGCGTTGCCGCCGGACGCGATCACCACGCCTGCGTCAGGCATGGTGCCGTCGGCGACCGCTCGTTCCACTGCATTGAGACTGCCGCGCACCTTGAAGGAGCCGCCGTGTTGGAGGTACTCGAGCTTGAACAGAACCGGCACCTCACCGTGTGGTGTCGGCACCGCAGTTCGAAAGATGGGAGTACGCCGCGCCAGTCCTGCGATACGAGTCCGTGCGGCTTCGACATCCGAGCGCTCGATTGCCAGCGGACCTGCGTTGTTGTCGGCGGTGAGAGTCATGTACCAACCCTACGGTTCGCAACTTCGACCCGAAGCAGTCGGCCCATCGTCATCAAGATGTCTGTTTTTCACCAATTACTGCCCGCATCTGACCGAGACATCGACCTTCCAGGTGAATAAATTTACTACTACAAACACAACGACGACAGCAAGGAAAGGCACACGCCATGTCGAAGATCGCAGTATTCGGTGGAAACGGTTTTGCAGGAAGTGCAATCGCGAAGGAAGCCGCTTCACGCGGCCACGAGGTAACCGTCGTCGCTCGCAGCGCGCAGTCCGGAACCGACACGAATGTCGTGCAGGGTTCGGTTCACGACAACACGATCGTGGAGCAGATCACGGCAGACAACGACGTCGTTGTCGTTGCCATCCCCGCTCGCGAGATCGACGGCAAGCGCCTGCTCGACGCCGTCACTCCCCTCGCCGATGCCGCCGCACGCAACGGTGCTCGCATTGCCGTAGTCGGTGGCGCCGGCAGCCTGTTGGTCGCCGAGGGTGGGCCGCGCGTCGTCGACACCCCCGATTTCCCGGACGCATACAAGGGTGAGGCGCTCGCTCACGCCGACGTCCTCGACGCGCTCCGCGCAACTGACAGCAATGTCGACTGGTTCTACGTGAGCCCGGCCGCAGCGTTCGGTGCCCATGCCGGCGTCGCCCCGAAGGGATCGTTCCAGTTGGGTGGCGACATTCTCCTGACGGACGCCGAGGGTAACTCCGCCGTCGCGGGCGAAGACTACGCCCACGCTTTTGTCGACGAGATCGAGACTCCGGCCCACCGTCGCCAGCGTTTCACCGTCGCACACTGAACATGAGCAACCTTCGTAGGCGCGCAGCCTGGATCGCTGTTCCCGCTGCCGCCGCTCTCCTGCTCACCGCGTGCTCCAACGACGCGGAATCCGCAACGCCCAGCAGTTCTGCGACGTCCACGAGCGTTGTTGCCGAACAGGGCGATCAACTCGAATCCAACAAGACCGTCGTCACGGACTTCTACGAACTGGCGTTCAACGGCCGTCAGGTTCAGCAGGCCGCCGACCGGTACCTTGGCGACGTCTACACCCAACACAACCCCACTGCCGCCGACGGGGCAGCCGGATTTGTCAGCGGCATAGGCGGTTACGTCGAGGCCACACCCGGATTGCACGCCGAGATCACTCGTGTTTTCGCCGAGGGCGATCTGGTTGCCCTCCAGTCTCACACCACGTCTGCACCTGGCGACCGCGGCCAGGCCGTGTTCGACATCTTCCGCGTCGACAACGGCAAGATCGTCGAACACTGGGATGCCATTCAAGACGTGCCGGAAACGTCCGCAAATCCGAACACGATGTTCGACGGACCCACCTCGTCGCCGTCCAAGTCGTCAGAAGTCTTGGAGCGCAACACGGCCAACGCGTTGACGTTCCTGCAGCTCGCCTTCAACGAAGGCAAAGCCGCCGAGGCTGCCGACCAGCTGGTCGGTCCGACCTACACCCAGCACAACCCCTCGTTCGCTGACGGCAAGGACGCATTTGTCACCGCACTGGCCGGGATCGAACCCGTTACCGGAGACAAGGCCACCAAGTTTCCACGGACGGTAGCCGAGGGCGACTTCGTCTTTGTTCAGACCTTCGCTTCGTCCGGTGAGGGAACGGCCGGCAGCGGCTCGATGGACATCTTCCGATTCGACGAGAACGGCAAAATTGTCGAACACTGGGACGCGGTCCAGGACTACCCTTCGACGACCGCAAGCGGTAACACCGTGTGGGATGACGGTCGCTGAGACGACAACTCCGAACAGTTCAGCGGACGGCTACGTGATCAGCCGACGTTGATTCGTTCTGTGTCGCCGTCGTAGTAGTCCAACAATCTCTGATCCATCACCCGGCGCCACAGTGGTGGAATCCACGCGATCACGATCATCACTGCGTAGCCGGCCGGAAGTTGCGGCGCTTCGGCCGCGCTACGCAGACTTTGGTACCGCAGCTTCGGGTTGGCGTGGTGATCGCTGTGCCGCTGCAGTTGGTAGAGAAACAGATTGCTCACGACGTGATCGCTGTTCCAACTGTCAGCGGGGCTGCAGCGAACGTACGAGCCGTCAGCACGCTTGCCACGCAGCAGACCGTAATGCTCGAGGTAGTTCGCCGCTTCGAGGAAGGTGAATCCGGCAACTGCCTGCAGCAGGAGCCAGGGCGCGACCGCCCAACCGAAGATACCGATCAGCGTCGCGAAGAGGACAACACTCATCGCCCAAGCGTTGAGAATATTGTTCTCGAAGCTCCAGGTTCGTTTGCCTTTCCTCTGGAGTCGCGCGCTCTCGATGCGCCATGCCGAACGCAGCCCGCCGAACACACTTCGTGGCAAGAACCTCCAGAAGCTCTCACCGAACCGTGAGCTGGCCGGGTCCTGCGGAGTAGCTACACGCACATGGTGGCCGAAATTGTGTTCCACGTAGAAGTGCCCGTAGAGAGATTGCGCAAGCGCCACTTTCGCGAGCCACTGTTCGCTCTTCTCGCTCTTGTGGCCGAGCTCGTGGGCCGCGTTGATACCGACGCCGGCGACGACGCCCACCGTGAACGACATCGCGATCTTCTCCGCGATTCCCATCGGAGCGTTGATCCAGCACCAGCAGGCGAAGACCAGACCGGCGTATTGCAAGGGGAGGAACGCGTAAGTGCACCAGCGGTAGTAGCGGTCCTTCTGCAGTCGTGGGATCGCATCGTCCGGCGGACTTTCGCCATCTTCACCAGCCAACATGTCGATGATCGGGATGACGATGACCAGCAGCCACGCGCCGGTCGCCCAGAACAATCCGAGACGAAGGTTGTCGACGAGAAACCAGGAGATGAACGGGCTGAGTGGAATCAGCAATCCGAGCGGCCACAGGTACCTTTTGCGGTCGCGCCAGCGCGGGTTTTCGCCAGACGGCGAGTCGGTGTTCTGGACAGCCTTCGATTCGGTATGCCGTGCGTCGGAAGTCGCTGTCATTCGCCGATCTCGCCTTTCGTCCCCTCGAACGATTCGCCCCACGCACCGTTCACGCTCAGCAAACCACGACTCGCGCGCTGACGGATGTGGCCGTGAACGCACGACGCCCTACTGGAAACCCGACCGGGACACATGTCCGGCACGCGCTCTCCCCCGAGTAGCCACTGTTCACCCCGACAGCTGATTCGGACAAAATACCCTATCGATCTGCGGCAATGGACACCGCATCAATCTTTTGCCGCGCCTCGAAGCGTCAAGGGTTTGGCAAGACCAGCCCTGGTCCGATTCAACGAAGTAACGGTAACCATCAGTGACAGAAATCATAAGCAGAGGACAGGATTCTCACCCGGAGCGGCAACCAAAAAGACTGCGCGCCCTCAACTGGTCAGTTGCGGGCGCGCAGTCAAAAGGTGAGCAAGCGTCAGAGCGTTGCAAACACCTTCGTTTTCACTTCGTTCAGCCAACCGTTCGCGGTCACGAAATCTGTGACACTCGACTGCAATCCGAAAACGTGCCCAGCCTGCGCCGCCGGCAGCCTCGTGAAGAGGTTGTCGTCGAGGACCGCTTGAACCGCCGCATTGGTCGATCCGTCCGCGTTCAGCGGATACAGCACGACCGTCACACCGTTCATGATGTCGGCCAGCTGCTCCATCGGGTAGGACTCGTATCCGGCATCGGTGTAATTGGTCGGAACACCGGGCCCGTACGCCAATCCGAGTTCGTTGACGACCAAATTGCCGATCGCACCAGTGGGCTGCTGAACCGAGAAAGCGCCGGGTGCGTCTCCGAGCGAAATGTGAATCCACTTGTTGTTCGCGATCACGTCCGCGTACTCGCCACGAACAAGTTCGAGATTCTCTTCGTAAGCAGTGCGCGTCGACTCGAGCACGTCCGTCTTGCCGATCGCCTCGGCGATCTCCGTGGTGATCGTCTTCCAGTCACCTCGACTCTCGCCCTTGACGATGACAGTGGGCGCAATGCCAGACAGACGGTCGAACGCCGCTTGGTCCACCTCGTCGGCGTCGCCGACGATGATGTCGGGATCTGCCGCAGCGATCGCTTCAAAGTTCATTTCCCCGTAGGGCCCGATGGTCGGGAGCCCGTCGACGAAGGCCTGCTGCTCGGGCGTGAATTCACTGATCCACTTGCCGTAGTCCTGCACAGCAGCCGGTTTCACTCCGAGGGACATGAGCTGCCAAGGAGTGTCGTACGACGCGGCGACGACGCGCTCCGGCGAGGCGGGAACCTCGATGTCCCCGTATGCCGATGCAACGGTCCGGACGTCCGTCGGCTCGGAGTCGGCCGATGACGAGGAACAGCCAGTCACCACCATCGCACCGACAACGGCAACTGCCGCCGCTGCGATGACTCTGGAACCGAAAGAAAATGATCGAATTGCGCGCACGCAGAACTCCTACAGAGGTGATTGTTTAGCCAACCCTAAGTTCATTCTGTGGCACGACACAAGTCCGATCGAGGCGCTTTGAGTCGCTGTTCGGACTAGTCCTGTAGCCAATCGGTCATTGGCGCGCGCGGATGATCGATCAGGCTTGCGAACTCCCCCGGGGTCACACCCATCGTTCGACGAAAAGCCGCACCGAACGCGCTTTCGGAACGGAAACCCGTCTTCCTCGATACAAACGAGATGCTTCGACCGAGTGCCAGAAGTTGCATCGCATGATGAGCCCGCAGTCGCATACGCCATTCCGAGAAGGTCAAGCCGGTTTCGGCCGGAAACCTTCGTGTGAGAGTCCTCGTACTGACCTTCGCGTCGGTGGCCCACTCCTCGACCGATCGGGTGTCGGCCGGGCTGGCAACCAACTGATCTGCGATCTGCCGAAGCCACGGCGTCGTCGGCAGCGGCACATCGAAAATCAGTCGCGGAACGGGTTCGACGAGGTCGATGGCAAACGCCTCGGCTCGTCGACGAGCCGCGTCGGTCAAGTCGTCTCGGGTGAGGTGATCGAGTACTTGTTCGAGCAGCGGAGGGGTGGACAAGGCCACCACACGATCCAACCCGGTCACATCGGATGCCACCAACCACGTGCACGACAATTCTGTGCCGCTACGCGCCGTCACCTCGTGGGGAACATAGGACGGGATCCACAGACTGACCCCGCTCGGCACCGTGTACACAGTCTCCGGAGTACGGACCTCGAGAACACCGTCGATCGCCCACAGCAATTCGTGATCGCTGTGGCGGTGCATCTCCCACGTGTAGTCGGAGTCGACTGACAGCCGATTGGTCGCCAAACGCAGATACCCGTCGGCACTGACGCGCAGCGGTCGCACGACGCGTTGCCACTCGGACAGCTCGTCGAGCGGGCTGCTGAGCGGGTAGTCGATCTGCTCGCTCACCGCAGCGTCGACAGTTCGGGATGTCCGAACAGGCCAGGTAACCCACCGGTGTGCAGGAAGACCGTTTCTGATCCCACCGTGATGGCTTTGTCCTTCACGAGTTGGATCAAACCCGCAAAGGCTCGGCCGGTGTACGTCGGGTCGAGGAAGATGCCCTCCGTACGAGCCAAACATCGGATCGCGCCGGCTGATGCTTCCGTGAGCGTCGAATATCCTTGTCCAACTTGGTTTCGCAGGATCTGAAGATCCGCGGCTCGCACGATCGGACCAGGCATCTCGTCCAATAACCCAGCGACAGTCGACACTGGATCGGCAACAGCCCCGACATCGACGCCGACAACTCTGTCGACGCCCAGATGCGCGACAAGTCCAGCCATCGTTCCGCCCGATCCGAGTGCAACCACGACGCGTTCCACTCCGGGGAGTTGCTGCTCGATCTCGCGTGCGCAGTCGACGTAACCCTGCGCGGCCACCGCGCTGGTACCACCGAAGGGAATGACAAAAGGAACTCCGCCCGAGTCAGCGACGGCCTGCACCGCGGCGTCGACCGCGGATGCCGTGTCCCCACCGGCCCAGACGATCTCAGCGCCCGCGAGTGCATCCAGAACGAGATTTCCCTGCGCGGATTCCGGCTCGGCACCACCGAGCACCAGCACACAACGCAATCCCAAACGGGCTGCTGAGGATGCAGTCAACCGAGCGTGATTGCTTTGCGGTGCACCGGTAGTGATCAAAGTCGTCGCGCCGACGGCCAAAGCCTGAGCGCAGGTGTACTGCAGCTTTCGGATCTTGTTGCCGCCGCCGCCTAGTCCGGTGACATCGTCACGTTTGATCCACAGGTCTTCCGGCCCCAATCCGAGTGCCTTCGCGCAACGCGCCAAAGGTTCGACGGGCGTCGGCCAACTGCCCAGGCTGATCGGCGGAACGTCGGAACTGAACATTCGACGAGTCTAGTTCGACCGGGCACCCACAGTCCGTACTCGAATACAGTCCGTACTCGCATACAGTCGGGACATGGGAACTTTCACGACGACCACACGTGACGTACCGCTGACCGTCAGCCGACCGGATTCGCCGAGTGAACCGAGACATGCGGTAGTAGTTCTCCAAGAAGCGTGGGGCGTGAACCAACACATCGAGAGCATCCTCGAACGCCTCGCCGACGCCGGCTACCTTGCCGTCGCCCCGCATCTCTACCACCGCGGCGCACAGACCTCCTTCACCGACTTCCCGTCCGCGAAGGATGCGCTCATGGCACTCGACAGCACAAGCATCGGCCACGACGTACGTGCCGCCGTCGACTACAGCCGATCCGAGGGAGCAGACAGAGTCGGCTCCCTCGGATTCTGCATGGGCGGCACCGCGTCACTGTGGTGTGCCGCGGTACCCCTCGTCGATTCCGCTGTCACGTACTACGGCGGCGGTGTCGCCGAGGCCCGATGGGACGGAATCGCGGCAGGCACCGAACTTGCAGCGCAACTGCAGGTCCCGTGGCTCGGTCACTACGGCGACCTCGATCCGAGTATCCCGCCGGAGAGCGTCGAGCAATTGCGCGCAACCGCGTCCGATCTCACCCGGGTGTACCGCTATGCCGACGCCGGCCACGCGTTCAACAACGACACTTCGACCAGCCACTACGCCCCGGATTCTGCTGCCCTCGCCTGGACCCGCACTATGGAGTTCTTCGCCGAAACCCTGTGATTCCCAATGCGAGTCAGGGCACCCGCTTGACCACCGTGCCGGTGATCTCGTCCTGAACCTGTTCAGCCGTTACCGCTCGACTCTGCGCCCGACGTGATCGGGTGAAGTAGTAGATGCCGATCACGGCAAGAACAAACGGAACTCCGAACACCAGCGTCATCTTGAAATCGTCGACCCACAGCGTGGTGATCAGAATCGCGACCATGAGGACTCCGCCGAGGATTGTTCCCACCGGAAAGAACGGAATCGTGAAGGAAAGTTTGGTTCCGTCCTCCTTCATCCGCTTGCGAAAGAACCAGTGCGTCACGAAGATCAGCAGCCACGTCGCCATCGCTCCGAACATCGACAACGAGATCATCAACGTGAATGCCTGCTCGGGAAAGAGAACGTAGACGATGGTCGCGACGGCGATGCCCGACGTCGACAGCAGCAAGGCGTTGACCGGCGAGCCGTTGGCCCTGACCTTGCCGAGAATGGCCGGCGCGTCACCAGCACGCGAGAGCGAGAACATCATTCGCGAAGACACGTACAACTGACTGTTCATCGCGGACAGCGCGGCAATGATCACCACGAAGTTCAGCACACTGTCTGCGCCCGGAATCTTCACGACCTGCATCACCGTGACGAAAGGGCTTCCGCCGCTCAAGATCTTGTCCATCGGAGCAATTGCCAGAATCAAAGCAAGGGTTGCGATGTAGAAGACGAACAGCCGGACGATCGTCACACGGAACGCCTTCTTCACCGCCACCGCGGGGTTTTCCGCCTCACCGGCCGCAATGGCGATCATCTCGATGCTCAAGTAGCTGAAGATCGATACGATCACGGCAAACCACATGCCGGACAAACCATTCGGAAAGAATCCGCCACCGGCCGTGTAGTTGTGGAATCCATAGTCCGGGTTTCCGCTACCGAACACGACGTACGCTGCCATCACGATGAATGCCACGATCGCGAAGACCTTGATCGTCGAGAACCAGTACTCCATCGTTCCGAAGGCCTTGACGTTGAACATGTTCACGCCGATCAACACTCCGGAGAACAACACGATCCACAGCCACGACGGTACGTCGGCGAACCAGAACTGCATGTATTCACCGATCGCGGTGACCTCGGTACCGACCGCGAGGACGATGCATGACCAGTAGAGATAGCGAACGAGGAAGCCGATCAACGGTCCGACGTAGAATTCGGCGTACGCACCGAACGAACCCGATGTCGCATGTGCGACGGTCATTTCGGCGAGGGCACCCATCAGCAGCAGGGCGATCAACCCGCCGATCGCGTAACTGATGATGACGCTCGGGCCGGCAAATCCGATGGCGAACTTACTGCCGAGGAAGAGTCCGGTGCCGATTGCACCACCGAGCGCGATCATGCTCATCTGCTTGGGGCCGAGTTCGCGTTTGAGACCTGATTCTCGCTGCTGAATGTTTTTGAAATCACTCATGAAAGCTCCTTGCGAAAGGCGGTACCTCCCGGTCCGCGGAAACTTGGAAGAATCAGGTGACTGCGTCGCGCTCGCGGAATTCGGGGCGATCCCAGGACTTGTTCTCGAGGATGTCTCGCAACACGTCGACGGCGTTCCACACGTCGGCATATCCGAGATAGAGCGGAGTGATACCGAACCTCAGCACTCCTGGTTCGCGGTAGTCGCCGATCACGCCCCTCGCGATGAGAGCCTTCATGATCGAATAGCCCTCGGGATGAACAAAACTCACGTGCGAGCCACGACGCTCGTGCTCGCGGGGCGTGATCAACTCCAAACCGTAGGCCGCGCAACGCTCCTCGACGAGGCTGATGAAGAGATCGGCCAGCGCGAGCGACTTGCTGCGGATGTCGGCCATGTCAGCTTTGAGCATGACGTCGAGACCACACTCGACGAGTGACAACGACGTGATGGGTTGAGTACCACTCAGAAACCGTCGTATTCCTGCGCCCGGTTCGTAGGCCGACTCCATCGCGAACGGTCGCGCGTGCCCCCACCACCCGGACAGCGGCTGGATTCCGGTGTTCTGATGGCGACGGTTGACCCAGATGAATGCAGGTGAACCCGGACCACCATTGAGGTACTTGTACGTACACCCGACCGCGAAGTCGGCGTCGGCGCCGCTCAGATCGACAGTGACGGCGCCGGCCGAGTGTGCGAGATCCCAGATCATGAGGGCGCCACGTTCCTGCACTGCTGCAGTGACTTCCGTCATCGCATACAGGTTTCCGGTGCGGTAGTTGACGTGCGACAACATCACTACGGCGGTGTCTGGTCCTACTGCTTCGGTGAGGTCGCCCGGTTGGTCGATCAGGCGTAGTTCGTATCCCTGATCGAGCAGCGAGATGATGCCCTCCGCAATGTAGAGGTCAGTGGGGAAATTGTCGCGCTCGGAGACGATCACCTTCCGGCTGGAATCCTGCGCAGCCGCGATGGACAGTGCGGAGGCCAATGCCTTGAACAGGTTGATCGACGTCGAATCCGTCACTACCACTTCGCCTTCACCTGCTCCCAGCAACGGGGCAAGTTTGTCACCGAGGCGGACCGGGAGGTCGAACCATCCAGCCTCGTTCCAACTGCGAACCAAGCCGTTGCCCCACTCGTCGCCGATCACTCTCGCGGCGCATTCCTGCGCAGCAATGGGACGCGCGCCGAGCGAGTTTCCGTCGAAGTAGAGAACGCCCTCCGGAATCGCGAACTCGCGGCGGAACTCCCTCAGGGGATCCACTGCGTCGGCCTTGACGCAGTCTTCCAACGAAAGGGTGGTTGTCGATGTCATGACGATTCTTCTCCTGCATGTGTCGGCGTTGAGGGTGATGAAGGCAGAGTCCGGAGCACGGCCCGTACCGGGCTGGCATCGAGGTCGAGGAACTTCAGCGGCAGTGCGATCAACTCGTAGTAGCCTTCGTCGACGTCGTCGAGGCAAAGTCCTTCGAGGATCGCGACGCCACGATCGCCTGCCGCGTGGTGCCCGTCCATGGTCTTGCTGTCCATCGGATCGAACGAGGCGCCGTCGATTCCGATCAGAACTCCACCGCGGTCGGCGAACCAGTGGGTCAGCTCCGGAGAAACGCCGGCGAAGTCGTTGTCCCACTCGCGCGGGTACTTCGGGTAAGTCCTCAGAATCAGCCGCTGCGGCAGATGGCCGCCGAGTCGCTCCACCGTCTCTTCGACGGGCCTGATGCATGCGGCACCGTCGACGCCCGTCATGTCGACCACCAGTGCTTCGCCGAGATAGGGCTCGAGGGGAACAGAACCGATGGGCGCACCGCCGATGCGGGTGTGCGCCGGCGCATCGGCGTGAGCACCGATATGAGGAGTGGTGGTGATTCGGTTGATCGTGACGGCGTCACTGTCGCCGAGGTCTGACGTAACAGCGCGGGTGAAGGCGGTATCGCCTGGCCACACGGGCGTCGATTCGGAGATCGGCGGGCTGATGTCGATCAACCGCGCCCCCGAATCGCCCGTGTGTCGGCCGATCCTCGGAACCATCCGGACCCCTTCGTCGCAACAGTCGACTGTGTCGATCTCGACCGTTTGATAATTCGATGTGTTTGGCAAAAGCTAGAATCATCGACGGGCGCGGTCAATAGTTGCTGAATATTTTCGCAACGGCAGGGAGAAATCGGATGATTAATGCGATCGAACGGGCGGCAGCCGCGGCTCGGCCGAATCATGTTCGGCTCGACGACGTCGATACGGCGATTCTCCGCGAACTCGTCCGGGATGCACGCATCCCCAACAATGCACTCGCCGAGAAGGTCGGGATAGCGCCGTCGACCGCTCTGGCGCGGATGCGTGCGCTACGCGAATCGGGCGTCATCAAGGGGTTTCACGCAGACATAGACCTCGAGCTACTCGGCCTCGAGATCTCGGCGATGGTGTCGATTCTGATTCACTCCCACGCCAGGAGCCGGATGACGGAAATTGCCGAGCACCTGAGCGGACTGGATTCCGTTCAGCGAGTGTTCCTGATGAGTGGGGACCGTGATCTCCTGGTGCACGTCTCGTGTGAATCTCCCACTCGGCTTCGCGATTTCGTCAGCGCGCACCTCAACGATCCGGCCATCGCCAATACCCAGACCAACTTGATCTTCAGCGAACTGCGGCAGGGTGACTGAACCGCAGGGCACAGCAATCATCGTCGATCGATCGCACCAGTCGTCTGGCTGCCGTTCGATCATGTGAGCACAAGTGAAACGGGGTGGGTGCATTGGATTGCACCCACCCCATCCTTGAACTACCTCGTCAGCCGACAGTCAGACCTCACGTGCGGACTCAAGATGTCGCTCGGTCAAATCAGTCGACGGATTATCTACGAGGCAACGAAATTAAAGTGGTACGCCGAGTTGGAACTGAGCGATCCGTACTGATGCGCTGCAAAAATGATCGTTCCGATGTTCGTAGTCCCGAAAACTGCTGCACTCTTCCACGGATTGTTGGTGATGGTGGTGAACGGTGACGGCGGGGTGCCGGCAGTGAGCTTGACCGTGGCTCCGCCCAGTACATCAGCCTTCATCGTATTCGGAGCCTGGATACAGTAACGCCCCGCTGAATCGGTGGTCGCGGTATACGTCGTGGAGGGTGCCGTGCTAATCACGCCGGAGATTACGACCCCGGAGACACCTTGTGCGGCCGCCGGTGGTGCGGCGTTGTACTCCAACCCCGCACCGCTGTAAACGTTGCCACACAGCTGGTAATCAGCGGTAGGTACGGCCTCGACCGCGGGAGCGGCAGAAGCGGTTCCTGCGAACGCGAGGGCAGCGGCGGACGCAAGAACACCCGCACCAATTCCGACTCTCTTAAATCCCATGACTGTGAACACCTTTCGTAGATGAAACGCGAACGAATCGCTATTCGAATCTTCTGTCCACTGTGCGGCTCGGAAACCTCCTGTTTGCACGCCATTCAGAGCGCAGGGAAGACACATGGTTCATGCAGCTGTGGCGATGATCTGAGTTTCCCCGTCTTGGGCACTCGGCAGTTCGACGCTCCGGCCGTGAACTGAACTAACCGTCGTGCTACATACACTATATGCACTTTTTGTTACGCTTGTCGGCGATTTAGACATTCTCAAAAATGTTGCACAACATCACTTTTCGAGATCCTTCGTTGCCACTAGGGCGCAGGATGTGGTCCCGCCAGCCACACAGGCAGTCAGATAGCGAAGACGCTCATGCAACACTTCCTCGGCACAATCACCAGTGTTCGATTGCACGAAGAGAGGTGGGCGCACCACGTGCACCCACCTCATCAATCAACTTCAGAAAACACCTGTGCCGAAACATCTTTCGAGCTACGAGATTGGTGAATTCGTCCACCAATCAAGTGGCGTCACCTGCCGGCGCTGAGCGACTCTGCGCTGGACCAGCCCGCACCTTCGGCGGAAGCAGTGCTGAGGCCGAACAATACAACCCCAACGAAACTCGACATGAGATTGACCATCCCTGCCCAGTAGTCTGACGACATCTTTGAACCGTGCCGGGTTTGATGCCGCATCCGTTTTTGTGAAGGATGCAGATCATGC
>NZ_CAIJDS010000035.1:0-72910 GCF_903819475.1 Rhodococcus sp. UFZ-B548 | reverse complement strand
TCTCCACGATCAGCAACACCATCCGCGACTGCAACTCGTGCCGGACACGCACCAGTTCCAGAACCTCACCCTTGAAGTCCTCACCATCCAGCTGCCACGCATCCCGACTGTCCATGCCCAAAGTTTAATCGAACACACTTTCGATAACCAGAGACAAAACGGACAACTTCAGAAGCGCCCAGAACTCGAGACTCGTTGAAATACAGCCTCATTCAACTGCCACACGCTGCTACGTCGGCGTGACTATCGCAAAGTTCGGGTCAGGCTCGTCAAGGTGTCCCGCAAGTTCTGCGAGCTTCGCCGGGTCGCCGGCCACCGTGATACTGCCATTCGCAATCTCGGCGCCCAGGTCCGCACCACCGAGCAGCACACCGAGCAGGTCGAGTCGACTCAAACTGAACGTCGCATCCACAGACCCAGCATCTGCAGACCCACCTTCCACGTCGAAGTGGATCAGCACTCCGTTGCTCAGTTCCGTTCGGTGCACGATGTTTTCGTCGGTGATGTTCCAATCGATGACGATGTGGGAATTCGCTGCACTCACTCCGTCGACACGGAGCGACACGGCGTCGAACACCTGCTTCACCGACAACGCTGCGGTGATGTCAGGAGCTGCAGCAACTGTGGGCGTACCCACCGAACCGTTGCGCAGTTCGTATGCACCGGTGAGGTAGAAGTTTCGCCAGGTGCCGTTCTCTGCACCGTACCCGAGTTGCTCGAAGGTATCGGCCTGCAGGGTCTTGGCCTCGGCGTTGTCCGGTTCAGCAAAGATGACGTAGTTCACCACCTGCGCGACCCATCGAAAGTCTCCGCTCTCGTACGATTCCCGAGCTTTTCGGAGCACCTCTGCCGATCCGCCCATGAACTCCACGTGACGCTTGGCCGATTCGACGGGTGGATGCTCCCACAGGTGCGCTGGGTTGCCGTCGAACCATCCCATGTAGCGCTGGTAGATGGCTTTGACGTTGTGACTGACGGAACCGTAGTACCCGTGTGTGTGCCACGCCTGTGCCAAGGCGGCTGGCAGTTCGATGGATTCGGCGATCTCTAGACCGGTCCACCCCTGATTGATTCGACGAAGTGTCTGATCGTGAAGGTACCCGTAGAGATCGCGCTGCAATGACATGAACTCGGTGAGCCGTTCGGTCCCCCACGTCGGCCAATGGTGGGATGCAAACACGACATCGGATCGTGAGGCGTAGCGATTGATCGATTCGGTCAGGTACGCCGACCACACATGCGGATCTCGCACCAACGCTCCACGAAGTGTCAGTAGGTTGTGCAGATTATGAGTTGCGTTCTCCGCCATGCACAGTGCGCGAAAGCCCGGGAAGTAGAAGTTCATCTCGGACGGCGCCTCGGTGCCTGGGGTCATCTGGAACTCGATCCGAACGCCGTCGATCGTCTCTGTATGACCAGTCTTCGAGATCGACACCGTCGGTGAAATCAGCGTCGGTGTACCGGTGGAGGTGGTCTGGCCCAATCCTGCACCGACGCCACCTCGAGGACCTCGAGGCAATGCCGCCCCGTACATGTATGCCGTGCGTCGAGCCATTGCCGTTCCCGCATAGACGTTTTCCTCGACGGCATGCTCCACGAATCCGGTTGGGGCATAGATCACGCATCGCCCGGCAGCGACGTCGTCTTCGGTGGTCACCCCCTTGACCCCACCGAAATGGTCAATATGCGAATGCGTGTAGATCACGGCGACAACCGGTCGATCACCACGATGCTCCCGATACAACGCGAGACCAGCGGCCGCGGTTTCCCGAGAAATCAGTGGATCGATGACGATGATCCCGCTCTCCCCCTCGATCAGGGTCATATTCGACAGATCGAGTCCACGTATCTGATAGATCGAATCCGTCACCGCAAATAGTCCCTGCTTGGCCACCAACCTCGATTGACGCCACAAGCTCGGATTGACGGTCGGCGGGCACTCTTCATCCAGGAATGAGTACGAGTCGTTGTCCCACAGCACTTTTCCGTCGGGTCCGGTTACCACGCCGGGATCGAGCGCGCCGATGAACCCGCGCTCGGCATCGGTGAAATCGGTCTTGTCGGAGAACGGCAGGGTCTCGGTGACTCGGGAGTTCGCCGCTTCGATTGCGGACGATGCTGCGCTTGGGTCGATCATAGATCAGCCTCTCATGCTCAATTGTCCAGTGTGGTAAACCCGTTCAAGGCTTCAAGAGCCAGCAGGCACTAGCTCAGCAACTGCGACTTTGCCGCGGCGAACTCCGCGTCGGTCAACACGCCGGACTGATGAAGCTGACCCAGCTCCTGCAGCTTGGAGACCAGATCGTCCGCGCCAGAAGGGGGAACGGACTGCACGGGTGCGACCTGCGGCGGCGGCTGTTGCTGCTGGTACTCCTGCTGGTATTCCTGCTGCTGCTCGCTGGCCTTCCGTTGACTCCGTCTATCCATGGCGTTGGACGTCGCTTTTGCGGTTCCAGCCACTACCGCAGTGCGCGCCACCGTGCCGAGCAACCCCGGCCGCCCTCTGCGTCCACCTCGAAAAACCATGCCGAACTCCTTGGGTAATTGTCGCTACTGAAATGCTGCTTCGACCGCTTCGACGACTACCTCGCGCGGTATCTGAACGTGAAGGACTACATCGCCGCCGCCACCGCGAACCGTCGACGCGAGCTCACGCGCCCACGTCTGCTCGTAGACGATGACTGCGGCGGACGTTCCTGGTTCGAGTGACTCACGGACCACGTCCAGATCCTCGTCACTGATCAATGCCTTGGCTTCGATGGACAGAATCGCCAGTCCGATCTCTGTGAGATCTTCGTCGACGTCGATCTGCGACACCTGTCCGTCAGCGTCCTTGGCGATGTACACGAGGTCGAGCAGGGTGACAAAACCTCGTTCCACCACGTTTTGCAGCGCGGCGACGGCTTCAGGATCCACAGTGGAACCTGGGAATGCCAGCACCACGAGCTCGACCGGTCCGATGTTCATTGCGTCGTTCATCCATCAAGCCTGGTGGCTCGGACGCTTGGGAACCTCACCCGCAGGGGATGAATTACCCGATGCGATCGAGTTATTTGTTGCGACGAATGACTTCGCGAATCGGCCGTACGTGTACGCCTTCTGCCGCGAGGGCTCGCCGGGCTTTGCCTCGGGTGACGAGCACACCGACGATGCCGAGAATCCAGACCGGATATTGCACCATCCAGGCGACGCGGAATCCGTCGAACGTGTACCCGCCCATGTGTCCGAGGATCACGCCCATCACTTGAATCACGATGAGGGAAGCGAGGAATCCACCGATGTTGACCATGCCCTGTGCGGTGCCCATCGCCGAACTCGGATTGGATGTGCGCGCGTAGTCGAAGCCGATCACCGAACCCGGTCCACCCACCGAGATGACGACCACCAGGATCGTCAACAACCAGAGCGGAGACGGTTCACTACGCGAAAGCACGATCGTCCACATGAGCGCGCTGGCGACCATGATGGTGAGAACCAACCACGATCGACGCATGGGATACCGACCGGTGAGAATGCCGAGGATCGGGCCGGCCACGATTGCCGAGATGACCGACAGCGTCAGCAGCGAGCCGACCGTCGTGGAGTCGAGGCCTTGAGCCGATTTCAGGTACGGCACACCCCACAGCAGCGCGAACGTCGTGATCGAGAACTGAGTCCCCATGTGGCTGAAGAACCCGAGGCGGGTGCCGGGCCGCATCCACACCGTCTTGATCTGTCGCCCGATCTCCTTGGCGCCGGCCGGCACGGCGACCACGTCGGTACCGGGCGGCGCGTCGCGGATGACACTCAACGCCAGTGCAAACGCCAACAGTCCGACAGCGGCAGCGCTGCCGTAGGCAAAAGTCCAGCCCGGCCCGGACAACAGCAACATGAACGGGAGCGCAGACATCACCTGGCCCAGCTGACCGAGGATGCCCGTGAACTGCGAGACCAACGGCACCTGCCGGGGCGGGAACCACTGCGGTACCAACCGCAACACCGAGATGAAGGTGAGTGCATCCCCGGCACCGACGGCAATACGTGCACCGATCGCGACGGGCAGCGATTCGGTGAAGGCGAGAGCCAACTGCGCGGACATCATGATGAACGCACCGACTGCGATCATGATCCGCGAACCGTAGCGGTCAAGGAGAACTCCCGCCGGAATCTGCATACCGGCGTACACAACGATCTGCAGCACGACGAAGCTCGACAGAACGCTGGGCGAGATCGAGAACCGATCAGCAGCAGACAGACCCGAGACACCGAACGAAGTGCGGTGAAGCACGGCGATCACGTAGGCAAAAACACCGACACCCCAGACCAACCACACTTTTTTCATCGGGTCTGTATGTTACTCCTGTCTTTCGCAAGGCTCAGGACATGATTATTCGCGGCCCTGAGAGACCCAATTCAAATCAGCCGAACGGAAGCCTTCGGTAATCGCGGCGAGGGAGTCGAGGCGAGCGATCTGGTCTTCGCTCAGAACGATGTCCAACGCTCCGGCGTTTTCGGTGACTCGTGCAGCGAACCGCGTGCCGGGAATCGAAACAGAAGGCAACCCGTACTGCCGGCCCTTGGCATCGAGCCATGCCAGGGAAACCTGTGCAGGCGTCGCGCCGAGCTCCTCACCGACGGCGCGGACCACGTCGAGAACCTTCTGATTAGCAGGGAGCGCGGAGTCCGAGAAGCGTGGGAAGCGTCGGCGCAGGTCGTTGTCACCGAGCGTCTCCGGATCGAACGATCCCGCCAGGAAGCCTCGGCCCACAGGTGAGAAGGGCACGAATCCGACTCCGAGTTCCGCGGCGGTGGGTACTACCTTGTTCTCGACGTCCCGACTCCAGATGCTCCATTCCGACTGGATCGCCGCGATCGGATGCACCCCGTACGCACGACGCAGTTCATCGCCGGTCGCCTCGGACAGGCCGATGTTGCGGACCTTGCCCGCCTTCACCTGCTCTGCGATCGCGCCGACGGTGTCTTCGATCGGAACGTTCGGGTCGACCCGGTGCAAGTAGTAGAGGTCGACATGATCGACGCCGAGTCGTCCCAGAGACTCGTCGAGTGCCTGCGGTACGTAGGCCGGGTCTCCGTTGATCCCGCGCTGACCGTTGGCGATGTTGCCGACCAGACCGAACTTCGTCGCCAACTGCACTTCGTCCCGGCGGTCTTTGAGAAGCTCTCCCACCGCACGCTCGCTCGAGCCCTCGCCGTACACGTTGGCGGTGTCGATGAACGTGATCCCGATGTCCACCGCATGGTGCAATGTGGCAAGCGCCTCGGCCGGATCCACCGGGCCGTAGACAGGGGCGACGGACATCGCGCCGTATCCCTGGGCGCTGACAGTGAGACCTTCGGCCAGAGTGACGGTGGGGACGGTCATGAAAACTCCTCGATTCGACTAAGCGACAACCTCGACAGTCTTCACCGAATCGAAGCCTCACGCACCGATTAACGTCACGCTGATCGGGTTACCCTCGAGTGATGGCATTCGATTGGCTCGAACTCGTGCTCACCGCCCACCGCGAATTCGGTTCACGACTCGCCGCAGTCGAGGACTGGAACGCACCCACGCCCGACTCCGACTGGCACGTCGAACACCTCGTCCGCCACGTCATCGAGGAGCAGCAGTGGGTACCGCCGCTCCTGGCCGGACTGACGGTCGGCGAGGCGACACCGGACATCGTTCCCGTCGGGGACGACCTGTGGACCGAATGGCAGAAGTACTCCGATGCCGCCATCAAAGCGTGGAAATCGACGGACCTCAGTGCCCACGTTCACCTCTCGTACGGCACAGTGAAGGTGGAACCCTATCTGCGCCAGCAGACCTCGGACGTCACGATCCACACCTGGGATCTCGCGCGAGCGGTCGGAGCAGACGAGCGACTCGATCCAGACCTCGTCGAGGCCGTCTGGTCCGACCTCGACGGGCAGCGCGACATGCTCGCCGAGAGCGGCCTGTTCTCCGCTCCCGTCGATCTTCCTGACGATGCGTCGTTGCAGGACAAGCTGATTGCCCTGACCGGCCGCGATCCTCGTTAGACGTTCAGCGTCACGCCCGTCGTGCGGGCGACGCCGTCCCAGCCGCCGGCAGGTGCACCGAGGCCGAGCAGAGCCGCAACCGTCGGCGCGACGTCGATCGTGCGAGCCTGCGTGTCGATCTTCCGTCCACCGTCGAGAGCGGGATGCCCGCCGCTGAGGAAGAACGGGATGGGCAGTGTCACGAAATGGCCGTGGTTGCCGGGAATCGGGTTGGACAGTGGAGTCGGATCACTGAACCGCCAGCCCTGAGCGCAAAACGCAACGACGTCACCGGCATTGGTGCCGAGATCGAATTCGGCGGGGAGGTGGCTGGATTCGACGCCGTCGACACCCTCGACGATCTGCTGAATCCGGCTGACGGCTTCCGCCCGTTCGCCATCGGGTCCGACGAAGTAGATCAGGTCTGCGCCACCGTTCTGGGCGATTCGAATCTTGCCTGCCAGCAACGGGTCCGCGTTCAGCGGTCGATCGAGTCCGATGAGCCGCGCGGGCTCCGACCAGTCCATGGAGTGGTCGGCCAACACGATCAGAATGCTCCGATTCCAGCGACCCGTGTCATGAAGGAAGTCGACGAAGCGGCGAACCTGGTTGTCGGTGTTCTGAAGTGCGGCCGTGCGAGCGATCCGGATGGACGGACCGGACAGATCCAGGTGCCCAACCCGATCGACGTCACCGAGGTTGGTGAACGAGAGCCGCGGCGAGTTCCCGCCGACGATACGGATCAAGGCGTCGATCGTGAAGTTGTCCGGCGCGTGCTCCGTGCCGGGAACGAGCGGCTGTGGATCCCACACCAGTGAGGCGCGGTAACCGAACAGCCCGTGGAGGTAGTGCTTCGACAGCACACTCGCAGTGGTCAATCCGAGTTCGGTGCGCACCCGATCAAGAACCGTCGATGCCTGCAGGTCGGAAGGCCGATCGAGGTCACGCTTCTTGTCGATGGACGGATCGTAGACGGAGTTTGCAGGCACTCCCGAACGCGCCGGCAGCACTCCCGTCATCATCGCCGTGTGATTCGGCAGCGTCTCCGCGATCGTGATGGCGCTGGCGTCCGGGTAGTGAATACCGCCGGCCGCAAGCCCGGTCAGCGTCGGGGTGAGCTCCGATCGCAACTCGTCCGGACGCATGCCGTCGACGACGATGACATGCACGTCCAGGTCTGGGATGCGTGCGCTGGTGGGAACGCTCGCGCGAGCGGGCGTTCCGAGCAATGCCGTTCCGGCGACAACACTTCCACCGATCAGAACGCTACGACGCGAAACTTCGATACTCACTGGTCGACTCCTGGTCGGTACGAGGCCTGATCGAGGGCGGCCGAAGTGGGCGAGACTCTACTGCCCGCGCCTGCCGGTAGACGGTAGCTCACGGCATAGTGCGCATTGCTCTGTGGATTGGTGAGATCGTCGACGTAGTACCAATCCATCTGAGTACCTTCGCGGGCGATTTCGAATACGCCGTAGCCGTGCGAATCCAGTTCGACGTACCGCACGTGTCGGTTCACTGCCTTGAATGCTTCTTCTGCCGCAACGGTTACCGTTCGCGGCGGCACTTTCAGCATGTCGTCGATGTTGGGCGACGTCACCGACGGGACGACGAACTCAGCGCCGACAGTCGGCCCGCCTGGGTAGTTCGCGGCATTGGTCGGTAGGTCGCAAGCCCACGACGTGTGGATGTCACCGGTGATGAAAACGGTGTTGTCCACACCGTTCGAGGTGATCGCGTCGAAAAGCCTGGTGCGGTCGGCGGTGTACCCGTCCCACTGATCCGTGTTGTACGGGACACCGGCCTGCGGCACTCCCACCAGTTCGGTCAACGCCGCGGTGGTCGCCGGCTCCAGCGGCGGGAACACGCACGGTGTGATCATGACCGGATTGCCGACGATCTTCCACTGCGTCGGGGAGGTGACGATTCCGCTGGTCAACCAATCCATCTGTGCGCGTCCGGTAATGGTGCGTGACGGATCGTCGACCTGCTTCATCGTCGGCTGCTCGTCGCGGTAGGTACGCAGGTCGAGCATCGAGATCTCGGCCAGATTCCCGAAGCGGAACCGTCGATACAGCTGAACGCTCGAACCACTACCCGACGGGCGGACAGGCATCCACTCGAAATATGCCTTGGCCGAGTTCGCCTTTCGATCTGCCCAATCGCCTTCGATACCGGGAGTGTGATTTTCGGCGCCGTCCCGGTACGCGTTGTCGGCCGATTCGTGATCGTCCCACGTAGTGATGAACGGGAGTTTCAGGTGAAGAGCAGCCAGATCCGGGTCGGTCTTGTACTGCGCGTGCCGAATTCGGTAGTCGGCCAGCGAAATGATCTCGTGGGCCGGCTCGTGAAGGCGAACGGATCCGTTCCGCGCGCCGTACTCCCCCTGCCCGTACTCGTAGATGTAGTCACCGAGATGAATGATCGCGTCGAGGTCTTCGCGGAATGCGAGGTGGCGATAAGCACCGAAATATCCTGCTTCCCAGTTGGAGCAGGACACGACGCCGAAGCGGAGACGATCGAGATCTGCCGAGTTCGACGGAGCCGTGCGGGTGCGTCCCACCGGAGAAACAGCCGAACCCGCAGTGAATCGGTACCAGTACGTCGTCGACGAATCGAGTCCGGTGACGTCGACCTTCGCGGTGTGATCGGATTCTGCCGAAGCAGCAACACTTCCCGACGCCACAACGCTCGCGAACCCCTCATCGGTCGCGACCTGCCAGTTGAGCGTCACCGCCGCCCCGACGCCCGAACCTGGCGTTGCGTCTGCCGTTGGGGTGATGCGGGTCCAGATGATCACGGCATCCGGCAACGGGTCACCGGATGCCACGCCGTGCGCGAATCCCGGGCTGCCACCCGGAACCTCGGCACCGGCGTGGCTCGCCGAAGCGACACCGAGACCTACTGCGCCGGCGAGAGCCGCCGATCCCTGCAGTAGGCCACGTCTGGATATTCGATCGAAGGCATTCGTGTGCACGCTAGGAGTGAACCCGCACCTGAACGGCCGTTCAAGAGAGCTTCGGGATGTTCACCCAGGCTTCGCCTGCGATTCTCTGAAAGTTTGACCGAGTCGATCCCGATCACAACCGGTAGTCGAGGGCCGAGCCTCGAACCACACCGACCTTGACTCCGATGTAACCGCCGAGTGCACCCCCGGCCGCGATCAGGATCCAGAACGCCGGCGGAATCAGTGCCTCGGACCCGTCGATCTCGGAGAACGCGGAATAGCCGGCGATCAACGCACCGAACAGCACAGGCAGTATCAGCAGTGCGGCAAAGAAAGTCACCCACACCGATACGAAGCGGCCCTTCCACCGGGCAATCTCGTGCAGAACCGTCAGAACAACCAGGAAGACACCACTACCGGTCAAGACGGCCGCCAGAACTGCAAACCCGAAAGCTGAAATCAGTTCCGACTCCACCTGAATCCCCCTGTATTTGAATCGCCCAGCACACCCAGCCCCAACTGTGATGCGGCGAGTCTATTCACGACGGGCGACGTCTGTTGGCAACTCGAGTCGCTCGTCTGCCGGAAAGACATCCTGCTGACGCCTATGCTTGGAAAATGACCGAACCCGACATCAAGCCCAGAAGTCGTGACGTCACCGACGGACTCGAAAAGACCGCAGCGCGCGGCATGTTGCGTGCAGTAGGAATGGGTGACGACGACTGGGTCAAGTCGCAGATCGGCGTCGCCTCGTCCTGGAACGAGATCACACCGTGCAACCTGTCCCTCGATCGCCTGGCCAAGGCCGTCAAGGAAGGTGTCCGGGAGGCCGGTGGATTCCCCCTCGAATTCGGCACCATCTCCGTTTCCGACGGCATTTCGATGGGTCACGAGGGCATGCACTTCTCCCTCGTCTCCCGTGAAGTGATCGCGGACAGCGTCGAGACCGTCATGCAGGCCGAGCGCCTCGACGGATCGGTTCTTCTCGCCGGCTGCGACAAGTCGTTGCCCGGCATGATGATGGCGGCGGCCCGCCTCGACCTCGCCAGCGTGTTCCTCTACGCCGGTTCCACCCTCCCCGGCGTCGCCAAACTTTCCGACGGCAGCGAGCGGGAAGTCACCGTCATCGACGCGTTCGAGGCTGTGGGCGCCTGCTCGCGCGGACTGATGAGCCGCGCCGACGTCGACACCATCGAACGGGCGATCTGCCCGGGCGAAGGCGCGTGCGGCGGCATGTACACCGCAAACACGATGGCCAGCGCCGCCGAGGCCATGGGAATGTCGCTGCCCGGCAGCGCTTCACCGCCCGCGCCGGACCGTCGCCGCGACGGATTCGCCCGCGAGAGCGGCAAAGCCGTTGTCGAACTCCTTCGTCGGGGCATCACCGCCAGGGACATCCTCACCAAGGAAGCGTTCGAGAACGCCATCGCGGTGGTCATGGCGTTCGGCGGATCCACCAATGCGGTGCTCCATCTCCTCGCGATCGCGCACGAAGCGTACGTCCCGCTGACGCTCGACGATTTCGCCCGCGTCGGCGCGAAGGTCCCGCACCTCGCCGACGTCAAGCCCTTCGGAAAGCACGTCATGACGGACGTCGACCGTATCGGCGGCGTCCCCGTGATCATGAAGGCATTGCTCGACGCAGGACTCATGCACGGAGATTGCCTGACCGTCACCGGTAAGACCGTGGCGGAGAATCTCGCGCACATCACCCCGCCCGATCCAGACGGCAAGGTCCTGCGGGCGATGAACAAGCCCATTCACCCCACCGGAGGCATCACGATCTTGAAGGGGTCACTCGCGCCCGGCGGCGCGGTGGTCAAGTCGGCAGGATTCGAGTCTGATGTATTCGTCGGCACTGCACGGGTTTTCGAACGCGAACGCGCCGCAATGGACGCGCTCGAAGACGGAACCATCACTGGTGGCGACGTCGTCGTTATCCGCTACGAGGGCCCGAAGGGTGGTCCCGGAATGCGTGAGATGCTGGCCATCACGGGCGCAATCAAGGGTGCGGGTCTCGGCAAGGACGTCCTGCTGCTGACGGACGGACGATTCTCGGGCGGCACCACCGGCCTGTGTGTCGGACACGTTGCGCCCGAGGCCGTCGACGGCGGTCCCATCGCGTTCGTTCGCGACGGCGACCAGATCCGGCTCGACGTGGGTACCGGACAACTCGAATTGTTGGTCGACGACTCCGAATTGGAAGTCCGCAAGAAGGGCTGGGAGCCGTTGCCGCCTCGCTACACACGTGGTGTGTTGGCCAAGTACTCCAAGCTCGTGGGATCAGCCTCGGGTGGAGCAGTGTGCGGCTGATCCCAGCTCGCAGCTAGATGGGCCGGTACCCGGCGCCGACGCCTCCGTGGGCATTGATCGTGTCCACGATGGAGGTCATGTTGGTGCCGAGTTCCGGCCCCAGGCACGGTACCCAGAGGTAGGCGTTGACCATCGCGACCAGCGTCGTGCCGACCGTGACCGGGGCTCCCGAATCACCGTGGTCGACGCAGATCTGAGTCCAGGTGGATGCGTCGGCGCTCAGGTCTCCCCAGACGACGCCGCAGGTCGTGCCCGTCGTACGGCCTTCCTTGCAGGCTGTAGCCGGGAAGCTGGCCGGAGCGCCGATCGAGGTGATGGTTGCCGCGCCCACCGTTCGAACTGGTGTGACCTTGCCCGAATCGAACTGGATGACCCCGTAGTCCAGGTCCGGGTTCGACTCGACGAACGTGCCGACCACGCCTGCGTCCTCGTTGCTTTCCGGGATCACGAACGATCCAGGACCACCGCAGTGACCTGCGGTGATACCCACGAGTCTGCCGCCGTTGTCGTGCCCGATAGTGGTCAACGTGCAGACCAGCTGATTGTCGACGATGATGCCCGAACCACCACCCATGGGCGTGGGTGCAGCAACCGCGTTGCTGCTGACGATGAACCCGAGTCCGAGTGCCAAGACCAACGCTGCCAGAGCCGAAACAATTCGCTGCAACATCACAATCTCTCCGCCGGTAATCTCCCCGCTGCAAAAAACGCATACCCCGGAAAGCGCGGACCTACGCAGCGTTTCTAGTCGGTAGCTCCGAGCGCTTCGAGCATCTTGCGTGCCTCCTCGAGCTGGCGACTCAACTCGTCGACTCGCGCTGCAGCCATGTCCCGTGCAGCGACGATGATGGACTCGACAGCCTCGATTGCGGTGGGCTCACCCAACTCGCGGACAGCTCGCTCGACCGCATCGGGTGCGACCGGAACTGCTTTGCCCGGACGCTTGGCGCCCTGTGTGACCGTCACGCTCCAGTCGTTGTCCGCGCCCGCATGGATGGTGACGCTGATGCCGGCCGGCAGTTTCTTCGCACGCTTGACGGCCGGGCGAGGTGTCGCGGCAGGGGCAGCAGTGGTAGTCGGTACCGGAGCGGGTGCAGGCTGCGCACGCGGCTTCGGTCGAACAGGCTCTACGAGTGGCTCCATCAGGGGCTCGGACTCCACAACTGGTTTGGGCCGTGGCGCCGGTTTGGCCGGTGCCGCGGAGACGCGGTTGATGCGCAATTCCTCTGCCTCGAAAGGCAATTCGTCGTTGACGCCCTTTGGGCGAATCATCACGGTGTTGCCGTCCACCGACACGACTTTCGCCGAGGTACCGGCTTCGATCCCCAGGCTGGGAGTCGCCTCGCGCAGATAGACGGTGGCGCGCTTGCCTTCGGCGACAGCCGTGGCGAGCGCTGCCAGATTGTCCGCAGTGAGGTGATCCGGCGTTGATGCGGCAGCGCCGGAACGTCTACGGGGTGGCATGCGCAGGTCCTTTCAGAAGTATCTCGTGCATTTCAGTATCGACAGTGCTTTTCTCGGGGCAACTCTTGCACAAGCCACCGACGTGTTGACTCTCACCGCCCGCCTGGGCCCGAGGATCCGTAGGCGGTTCGGCCAATTCAGTACTGTTCTCGGGGCACCGCGTGGAAGATGGTGGACAGAAATTCGTTGCGGCAAGAAGGAGCACGGTGAGCAGTTCGGAGTCAGAGTGGATCGACGAGGTCACCGAACCCGCCCCTGCTGAATCTAACGCTGCTGAATCTCACGCTGCTGAGCCGATCGACGTCGATGCTCATCTGCTCAGCCGGATTCAAGCCGACATCGAGGAGTCCCTCCTCGGCGGACCGCGCTGCTTCACACAGTCGCAGATCGCGGAATTCGCCGGGGTGACACGCGAGCGCGCCGATCGTCTGTGGGTGGCGATGGGCTTTGCCGTCGACGAGGATCCCGACGCGGTCATGTTCACGCAGCAAGACGCCGACGCCCTCAAGACCATCACCGACATGGTCAATCGAGGAGTCATCTCGCAGAACAGTGAGGTGGCAGCTGCCCGTTCTCTCGGACAGTCGATGTCGAGGTTGGCGGAGTGGCAGGTATCGCTGATCAGCACACACATCATCGATCAGCTTGCGGACTCGGTGGATCACGAACCCGACGCCATCAGAAATGTCGTCCTGAGCCTCGGCGCCGAGATCATTCCCGCTGTCGAATCTCTGCAGACGTACGTATGGAAGCGTCACGTCGCGTCGTCGACGGGCCGCAACGTGGGAAACCCGGGCGAAGAAGTCGCGAGTCGTGTTCTGGTGGTGGGTTTCGCCGACATCGTCGGGTACACCTCGCTGACTCGCGGACTCGACTCCGCCGAACTCAACGATCTGCTCGAGCGGTTCGAGTCCGCGTCCACCGAAATCATCGGACGCAACTACGGCTGGGTGGTCAAGACCGTCGGTGACGAGGTCATGTTTGCCGCCGAGAGTCCTCATCACGCCGCCGAGATCGCCTTGCAGATCCAGCAGGCGGTCCTCGCCGATCACGACGATCCACAGCTTCGGGTAGGTCTGGCCATGGGTCCGACGTTGGTTCGCTTCGGAGATCTCTACGGTTCGGTGGTCAACAAGGCCGCGCGCCTGACCAGCTCCGCTCGCCCCGGCACCGTGCTGATCGACTCCGAGCTGGCCACCCAGCTCGGCTCGGACGCCAATTTCAAACTGCGACACCTTCGTCCACGACGAGTGCGCGGCATCGACCGCCTCGAGCAGTACGTGCTACGACGCAATCTGGAGCCGTGAGCTGTCAGCTCGACACTCCGCGTGCAGCCAGAAAATCGTCCACGATCTGCTCACACGCGGCCTCCCCGAGAGGCGTCAGCGTGGCCAGCTTGGTGAGCACCAAAGGTCCGACCAACTGAGCAAGTGCGACGTCGTAGTCGTACTCCCCCAACGCTTCGATCGCATCCGGCGAGCGCAGGATCCGATCGAACGCGTGACGGTACTGCTCGAAGACCGTCTGGCGCAACGATCGCAATTCGGGCTTGTCCGTCGACAGCGCGTCGACGCTCGAGTAGCCCTTCAGCTCCGGCCCCAAGCCGAGCCAGCACATGGCCGTCACCTGGATCGGTGCGCTTTCGATGGCCTTGGCCTGACTGGTCAACAACTCGAGCAATTGCGCGCGGAGGTCACCTTCCCCGGACATCTCGGGCACCGGCGGTAAGAGGCGAGCAAATGCCGCGGCGAGTAACTCCGTGCCGCTGTCGAAATGCCGATACAACGTCGCACGTGCGACGTTGGCCAATTTGGTGACGGCATCGATCGTCACCGCGTCCACGCCGCCTTCTGCCAGCAGCTTGGTCGCCGCGTCGAGCAACCTGGACCTGGAACGCTGTTTACGCGGATCCTCGTCGCTGACCTGCTTGTCGATTTCCTGCTTGTCGATTCCCGCCGTCACAACCTCAGTTATACCCACTTGGGGGTTGTGGAACTTCTGTTCTTGTAACGATACTGATGGTCTTGTTTCTATCGGGAGGTTTCGTGAGTAGCGATACGACGCTCGAACAGTCCACGTGGACCATCCGACAGATCTGGATGCTGACGGTCGCGTGCTGCGCCGTCGCGCTGGTCGTCGCAGCGATGGCCGCTCTCAACACGGCCCTTCCCGACTTGGCCCGTGATACCGGTGCAACACAGAGCCAGCTCACGTGGATCGTGGACGGGTACACGCTCACGCTGGCTTGTCTCTTGTTGCCGGCGGGCGCACTCGGCGATCGATACGGTCGACGAGAACTGCTCATGTTCGGACTACTCGTTTTTGCTGCCGGCTCGTCGATTCCGGTCTTCGCGGACGAACCGTCGTGGATCATCGTCTCCCGCGTGATCTCCGGCGTCGGCGCCGCATTTGTCATGCCGGCGACGCTGTCTCTACTCACTGCAGGTTTCCCGCCGGCGCAGCGTGCCCGTGCCGTCGGAGTCTGGTCCGGCGTCGCAGGGTCCGGTGCAATCGCCGGACTCGTCGTCTCCGGGCTACTCCTCGAAAAATGGTCCTGGCATTCGATTTTCGTCAGCCTGGCCGTCGTCTCGGTCCTCATCCTCGTGGTGTCGTTCACGATCGTGACGTCGAAGGACACGGAGGCAACTCCACTCGATCTACCTGGTACAGCGCTGATCGCCGGCTCGATCGGACTGTTCGTCCTGGGGATGATCGAGGCGCCGGCCCGTGGTTGGCTCGATCCGGTAGTTCTCGCGTTGCTGGTCGGCGGAATTGCCATGGCCGCGGTATTCAGCTGGGTCGAATTACGTACTCGCCATCCACTTCTGGACGTGAGACTGTTCGCCAATCGCGCATTCGGCAGCGGCGCAGCGTCACTGACCCTGCAATTCCTGGCGACTTTCGGCTTGTTCTTCCTGATCGTGCAGTATCTCCAACTGGTGCTCGACTACTCCCCACTGCAATCGGCGCTCGCCCTCATGCCGATCGCTGTGCCGGTGATGGCGCTGTCCGTGGTTGCTCCCCTACTGATTCCGCGTATCGGCCTTCGCGCTCTCACCGCCACCGGTGTTGCCTTCCTCGGAACCGGAATTGCACTCTTGACGCGCTTGGACGCCAGTTCGACCTACGCCGAGGTCTGTGTCCCCTTGGTAGTAGCCGCTATCGGATTGGGCTTGTCGACAACCCCCGCCACTGCTGCGATCGTCTCCAACGCACCAGACTCCAAACAGGGTGTTGCCTCAGCAGTCAACGACGCAACCCGTGAGATCGGCTCTGCCATCGGCGTTGCACTGGCGGGAAGTATCCTCGCCGCCGGCTATGGCAATCACGTCCAGCCCGCGGTCGACTTGCTGCCCGAACCCGCCAAGGAACCGGTATCCGGTTCTCTGGCCGCCGCTCTCCACGTCGCCGAAGCAGCCGGGCCGCAGGGTGCCCAGTTGGCCGAATTCGCCCGTGAAGCCTTCATCAAAGGCATGGATCAAGGAGCACTCACGCTCGCCGCGATCATGTGGGTATCCGCGATCGTTCTGGGATTCTGGGCTCCGGGTCGTCAGCGAGACTGACCGCCTCGTCGGTATGCCGGGGCCTTGGTCGTCTGCTCCGATTGCAGAGTCTGCAGGAGGGGCATCGACCGGAGCGGCACCACAACCGAGAGAACCATGACGCTGGTCGACCGGGTGGCTATCCCCGACCGATTCAGTTCGAGCAGCGTCGCTTGCAAATCCTCGTGCGACGCAGCGGCAATCCGGCACAGCACGTCGCCGGAGCCGGTGGTGGCAAAGGCTTCGAGCACACCGGGGATTGCCTCGAGTTCCGCGGTGACGGTGTCGAGCGCCCCCTGGGCGATCTGCAAAGTCACGAATGCTTGTACTCCGAAACCCGCTGCAGCCAAATTGATGTGCGGCGCGTATCCGGCGATGACGCCCGCATCTTCCATCCTTTTCAATCTCGCCTGCACTGTCGCCCGCGCAACCTTGACCTGACGCGAAAGCTCCAACGCACCGGCTCTCGGGTGCTTGTTCATCGCGTCCAACAGAGCCAGATCCACTGCGTCGAGATTCACGTCCGCTCCACTCGTCGTTCAACTCTGCAAATTGCCTACAAAACAGTGCCACTATCTTCGCATTCCGGCGCTGTGTCTACTTTCAACTACCTCCGTTGACTACCCAACCTCTGAAGGACTTATCTGTTTGTACTGGCAGTGCCGAACATAACCGAGCACCGCGCTGTGTACATCGCACTCAGAGGGGACTCATCATGACCGTCGAACAGACTCTCACCGACGACGAACAGCTGGCCGGCCTGGATCTGGAGCAATTGCGCCAGTTGGTCGGCTTGGTCGAGTACGACAGCAATCACGATCCCTTCCCCGTGAGCGGTTGGGACGGCCTCGAATGGATCGTCGGAAATGCCACGCAGACTTCACATTTCTTCCAGTCCGCGTTCGGCATGGAATTGGTGGCCTATTCAGGCCCGTCGACGGGAAACCGCGACCACCACGCGTTTGTACTCAAGAGTGGGGCGGTGCGGTTTGTCGTCAAGGGCGCTGTGGATCCGGCAAGTCCGCTGATCGAACATCACAGCCGTCACGGCGACGGTATCCGCGACATCGCGCTCAGCGTCCCTGACGTGGACAAGTGCATCGCACACGCCATCACCCAAGGCGCGACGGTGTTGAGCGAACCGCACGACATCACCGACGAGCACGGCACCGTTCGCCTGGCCAGCATCGCGACGTACGGCGAGACTCGGCACACCCTCGTCGACCGTTCCCGCTACACCGGCCCTTACCTTCCCGGATACGTTGAACGGACGTCGTCGTACCGCAAGCGTGACGGCGCGCCCAAGCGAATCTTTCAGGCCCTCGACCACGTCGTCGGCAATGTCGAACTCGGCAAGATGGACCAGTGGGTCGACTTCTACAACCGGGTCATGGGATTCACCAACATGGCCGAGTTCGTGGGCGGCGACATAGCCACCGACTACTCCGCGCTGATGAGCAAGGTCGTCTCGAGCGGCAATCACCGAGTCAAGTTCCCACTCAACGAACCTGCCATCGCGAAGAAGCGGTCACAGATCGACGAGTACCTCGAGTTCTACCAAGGTCCCGGCGCTCAGCATCTCGCACTTGCGACCAACGACATCCTCGGAGCAGTCGACGCTCTGGTCGACGAAGGAATCGAGTTTCTCTCCACTCCTGCTTCGTATTACGAGGATCCCGAATTGCGCGCGCGTATCGGAGAGGTTCGAGTTCCGATCGAGGAATTGCAGAAGCGAGGCATCCTCGTCGACCGCGACGAGGACGGCTATCTTCTTCAGATCTTCACCAAGCCGATCGGAGATCGTCCCACCGTGTTCTTCGAGATCATCGAACGCCACGGCTCACTGGGATTCGGACTGGGAAACTTCAAAGCCCTGTTCGAAGCGATCGAGCGTGAGCAGGCCGCGCGGGGCAACTTCTGAGGTAGGTCAGCTGTTTTCGGTCCACGCCCAGACCACCGCGGGCCGCCCGGTGGCACTGACCCGGACTCGTTCGTCCGTACGTTCCAGCCCTGGCAACGCTTTGAGCGTCCGGTTCAAGTTGCCCGGGTCCGGACGCACACCGGAAAGCTCCTCCGCCACGGCCAGCGCGTACGACGCCGGAAACGACGGACCCAGTAGTGCCCGCGTGAAAGCCTGATCTCGCCACAACAGGGTGTCAGCAAGGATCGGGCGGGTATCGGCGACTATCCGATTGTGGTCGAACGCAAGGTCCCCCGGGTTGTCCCAGCTCACCCATTCGGCCGAACCCGGCACCTCGTCCGACGAGATCACTGCCCACATGGTCACCGAGAGCGTCGGACCGCGGGGGTCGCGATTGGGTTCGTCGAACACGGTCAATTGACCGCTGACGAGGATCTTCTCGTCGGGAATTCCGAGCTTGGTGGTCACGGCTCGCCTGGCGGCGTCCTGCAACCGCTCACCGGCGCCCAGCAGTACACCGGGCAGCGCCAACTGCCCGGTGTACGGCTCCGCTCGCCGCGGAGTGACGGCAAATCGCAACATCCCGGGTTCCGGATTGCCGAACCGGAGCGCGATGACATCGATCGAGACAAGTGACTGGTCCACACCGTCCATCATGCAGGCACTGGGCATCGCATCTGACGATCGACCCGGTCGGCACCGTTCGCGGTCAGCACTACCGGCGCACCCATTTCCTCGCTCAGATACCGGGCGAAATCCTCCGGGTCGGCCGGAAGTTCCTTCGGCACGACCCCTACGGCTTTCAGGGAATCTGTCAGCGCCTGCTGGTGATCGAGATCCTTCCACTCTCCGACGGGAACGAACGGCAATCCTTCGTACGCGTGCACCCCGTGGATCGGGATGCCTGCAGCCCGCGCGCGATCCATCGCGTCGAGATGAGTAAGCGCTAAGCCGTCGACGCCACCGCTCACCTCGATTGCGTAGTGCAACAACAACTCGTCGAGGTGGCCCGTCCGGAATCCGCCTTGATACTCACCCGTCCCGTTGTGCAGCTCGGGCAACACCTTCGCCAGCTCCGGATCCTCCGTCGGGAACGGCCCAGCTCCGTGTCGTGTCATGTAGGTGCGGGTGACGCCGAGTACGTAACTGTCCCGGCCCAACTCGTCGATCATCGCTCGCGCGTTGGACGGCTCGACCGTCGACCACGTGGTGTGTGGGTGAAACCCCCGCCACTCGTCGAGAAGGACACCTTGTGCCCCCTCGAATACCAGACGACCACCGGCACCCAACGCGCCCAGCGCATCCGGGTCGGCGATGTCCACGACGGCACCGAATTCGGCGTACATGTCGACCATGTCGTCGATCGGCGGAAACCCGTGGCGACTCTCCGCGATCAACGGTCCGTAGAATGTGGCCAACGCCGACAACTTACGACGCAAGGAATCAGGTCGCCGGCAGTCTCCCACCGTAGGCGCACTCGCAACTTCGAGCGCATACGCCGCCGTCTCACCGATCCCCTTGCCACACGAGCCGTGTCGGTTATCGCCGCGAGCATCCTCACGGGCCCTGTTGGCGGCCACATGGATCGGCGTCGTCAACAATGCGCGCGCGTCGATCCGTATCAGGTCGAACGGATTTCGAACTCCGAGCGCTTCCAGAGCACGTGCTTCCCGCGCGAGCGCGATGGGCTCGACCAACACGAATTTCGAGAGAAACGTCGGGACGCCGGACAGCGATCCCGAGCCGAACTGCGAAAACGTGTGGTGGCGCTCGCCGACCGTTACGTTGTGCGCTGCCTGTGCCCCACCGTTGAAGCGGACCACTGCGGCCACATTCAGATCGGCTCGATCGGAGCAAAGCCAATCAACGGTTGCTCCCTTCCCTGCATCTCCGAACCCGAGGTCTACGACGACGATATCGCGGTCTTCGAACGGCTCCATCATGTTCTCCTTCTAGGCGAAATCGACATCGTCCGTGCCGGTTCCGAGATCGCGCGGCAAACCGGCCACCGTCGCGGTGCTGCGCCCTGGAATCAGGGCGAGAGCCTTGCCGACAGTCTCGGCTTCAGCTCTTGAACCGATGTCGCGGAGATCCGCCAGTCCGTCACGCAGGTCGATGCGGTCCTCGCCGATTCCGACCGTCAGCGCGATCAGTTCGCACACCGCGGCGGGATCGTCGAGTTTGACGAAGCGTTCACCGAGCAACGTCTTCCAGTGATCCGCGATTTCCGGATCGTTGAAGTACGACGACTGATCGGGCAGAACGAAGTAGACGTTCCATCTTTCTTCGAGTTCACGGTAGATCGACGGCACCGACACGTCCTGACGTACCTTGTCCCCGATCACCGAACGGATGTGACGAGCCGAGAGCCGCGGCTTGTTCAGCTCGTCACCGATGATGAAGAGGTAGCCTTTCCTTCCGCGCTTCTCCCAGGCATCCGTACTGGTGTGACGTGCCATGAAATATGCTGCCAATTCATAGCTTTCCGATTTCTGACCACCACCGTTGCCCTCGAGGAAGATGGTCCGAAGCTGCTCGTCCATCGCGTTTCCCGACTCGAACTGGCCGACTTGTAGTGGCACCTGATCGGAATCGGCGTCGCCGATACCACCGAACAGAATCTGCGGATCATCCGCATATCCCTTGCGTTGCAGCAGCCCGTGCAGCTTTCCGAGCTTGTCCTGCATGATTCGAGGAACAGCGCCCATCGAGCCGGTGACATCGAAAAGCACTGCTATCGGGAGAGAATCGGGGTGCCCGTCCGAGTCTCGGCATTCACGCTTGTCGACGCCGAAGGGGTCGAGGGTCGGGTCCGCTTTCCAACTGCTTCGCGGACGCGACCGAAGCGAATCGGTGTAACCGAAATCGCCGACACCGCGTGCGGCACGAAAAGTCTTGCCCGCCAAATAGGTGTTGTCGTCCCAGTATCCGTAGCCCATGACAATCACTGTCCTTTCGTGGATGGAACGGCGAACGGACGAAATGTCCGCTGGCCATAGAGAAGATCGAGGAGTTCGTCGAACTCGCCAAGTAGGTCGACCGCGTCGGGACGCAATCTCGGGTTGTCCTGCATGCAGCCGTCGGCAAACGCATTCATCCGTTCGTGGGTCTGCTCGCCCAGCATTCGGAGCATCAAATGATGAGCCATGTAGACGTCCCAGGCCGGAGACGCTCCTTCGCCGAGTTCCGGTGGGTACGAATCACGATCGGAACCGATCGTCGCCGCCGGGCGACTGCCCGTACGGGTGGCAAAGGACCAGCCGACCAGCACCACCCCGTGCCGGTCAGGCTCGATAAGCACGTTCTCCGCGGTAATCGCGGTGTGCACCCAACCAGTCGTATGCGCTGCTGCCAGAGCCCGAAGTAGCCGTCGGTGCATCCACGCCCAGTCCCGTGGATCGAGGCCACCTGGATACGCCTCACGGACGTCGGCGAGATTCACAAAACCTTCGGTCAGATCGTCCAGCACATCGATCTGACGTCTCGTGCCGCTGCCCACATGGGTGATTTGATCGATCAATCGCGGGAAGTACGAGACTGCCCAACCGGCTTCGCACGAATTCTCGGTGTCCGTCAACACATTCCGTTCGGCCTCGATCATCGAGTTCGCCCGAGGGTTTCGCGGAATCTTCAGTACGACACCGGCATCGGACCGGTACAGGTTAGCGACCGAGCCGCGCGCTACCAGTCCACCCAACGTGTACTCGCCCCGCTCGCCGACATAAACGGGTCGAGAATCTGCCGGCTCGAACTCCGCTGCCCAACTGCGGTAAAGCTCGTTCAATCGAGATGTTGCGGCCGAGTATCGCACCCTATCTTCGGGCGTCGCCCGGTCCGGATGGATGGCGGAGGCGAGCCGATGAAAACGACGCTTTGCAGCGCGACGGGTGTCGAGATCACTGGAGTCTCCCCCGAACACATCGGCCGAAACTCGTGCTGCCTCGACGATTTCAAGTGCCGTGCTGATCGTTTTCATGGTTTTAGTCTAACTGACTAAAACGAAGACGGCAAGAATGCGTATTTCATCCGAGTACATGCGCATCACATCAGGACACGGCAATCACCTGGCGGCACCGAGGGCTGAAACAGCTTTGCGTAGCTCGATCACTGCCGGACTGCTGTCGCCCTCGCGGGTACACAGATCGATCGAACACTGCTCGATGTCGGAAATGCGCACGAAACTGATATCCGAGCGGGTGTAGTACTCGGCAATGGTTGCTGCCGTTATCACCACCGCCCGACCGTTGGCGACAACCTCGAGTGCTTCGTCCATCGTGCGGACCGAGGGACCGTACCGGACGGGTACACCACTCGGGCGCGGGTCCACCGACCACCATTTCACCCATTCGAGTGGTGCACCGTCACTCGAAACCTGCACCATCCCATCTATTTCAGAAATCTCGATGCTCGTACGGCCCGCCAGTCGGTGCCCTCGAGGCAGAGCCACCACCCGCGGTTCGACGCCTATCCGTTCGAGCACCACACCGTCGAGCACCGGCAGTGGCGGTCGCACGAATGCCGCGTCGACGGTCGCGCTCGCCACCGCCGAAACCTGTTGGGACCAATCCAACTGGACGAGCTCCACCTCCGCATGCAACGAATCGATCACCGCACGCCCCAAACTCCCGGCAGCCCCGTTGATGAATCCGATCCGCAACCGCCTGGCCCGCCGACGCTCGAGTGCGTCGAGACCGTTCATCGCGCGAACGGCAAACTCGAGAGCGGGCCGCGCATCCGCGACGAACACCTCACCCGCGGCGGTGAGCACCACCGGATGCGAACTGCGATCGACCAACTCGACTCCCACCTGCTCCTCGAGTCGTCGAATCTGCTGACTGAGGGCGGGCGCGGTGACGAACAGCCGGTCTGCCGCTCGCCCGAAGTGCCCTTCCGCCACGACGACGAGCAACGAGGACACCAAACGCAGATTCAGATCTTCGCCTCTTCTCGCCTTCTTCATTACCGTCCATTCGGTTGTTTTCGGCCCGCCGCTCGACTTAAAGTGACGACCATCACGGTATCTGAACAGCGGAGTTAAGCAAACTGGCAATTCTCGAACGAAGATCTACATGTACAGCGAATGCCTCGCCAGGTCACAGTTGTCGCAGATCCGGACAGCCCGCCGAATCTGCGAAACCAGGAGATGTGATGAGCAAGTACGAGCACGAATTCGTCCACATGATGGATGGCGTCGAAAAGCAATTGGAAACCATCGACAATCCGCGGCACCAGAAGATCCTCCGTAACTACCGACGCCACGCCTTGCTCGAGGTCTCCGGTCGCTACAAGGAAATCCTCTCGCCGGACATGACCGTCGAAGAACCCGTCTACCGGTTGTTCGAAGACGGTCAGTCGATTGTCCTCGACGGCATGGACGCCGTCACCAACTTCTACCAGTCACTCGCCGAGACGGACACCCTTGTCATGTGGACCGGGAAGTCCGACTTCGCGGTATCGGACAGCGGGTTCTCGGGTGAGACACTCTTCAGTCAATTCGTTCCTGGATCGATCCTCGGAGACGGGGTGTTCGGCGCGGTGCACGAATCGGGCGGATCCACGTCCGCAGCCCCTGAACAGTCGTCGGGCATCGACTCCGACGGTTGGTATCTCGTGCGTCGGACCTTGGCATTCGTCTGGCCGTACGACGAGCAGGGTCGACTCATCGGTGAGCACGTCTACGAAGATTCTGCTTCGAAAGTCGTCACCAAGGTGGATCCGAGCGAGGTCATCACGGCAGCGCGCGCAGCCGAACTGCTTGCCCCACTGCTCGAAACGCACCTGCCGTGAGCGCGCCCGTAGCCATTGTCACCGGCGCAGCGGCCGGGTTGGGCGCCGCTATTGCCGAGCGGCTTGCCGAGGACTTCGGCACCCTGCTTCTACTCGACATCGAAGAGGCTGCACTCGCCGACACCGCAGCACGCCTGGAAAGCCTTGGCGTCGATCGGTGCCCGCTTGGGCGGTGACATGCTCGCGCACTACGGACCGTCGAAGGCCGCCGTGATCGAGATGAGTCACAGCGTCGCCCGGATCGGCGCGACTCGAGGGCTCCGTTCGAACACGGTCATGCCCGGGCTGATCCTCACCGACATGTGGCTGCGAACCATCAAGGAACTGCGTCGGCGCGATGCTGCACTAGCGGGCGTTTCCGATGCTGATGTCTTCGATTCTTTTGTTGCCCAAATGGTTCCGATGGGTCGAGCCCAGACGCCCGGAGACATCGCCGAGATGGTCGCGTTCTTGCTCAGCGACAAGGCTCGCAACGTCACCGGGCAGACGATTGCCGTCGACGGCGGCGCCGTGATGACCTGATCGAGTCGATGGCGGTCAGCCCCAGCGCGACTGACCGCCGTCGAGCGGGATCGTGGCACCCGTCAGGTAACCGGCGTCTTCGCTGACGAGGAAGACGACGGCACGACCGATGTCGGTCTCGGGATCTCCGACGCGTCCCAGCGGGATACCCGCGACAAAAGCCGCCGCCTCTTCCGGATTCTTGTCCATCCACCACTGCAACGCGGGGGTCTTGGCGTGCGGGGCGACGTTGAGAACGCGGATGTTGTCCTTGCCCCATTCGCAGGCGGCAGCGCGGGTCAACGAGCGCATGCCTTCCTTGATGGAACCGTAAGCGCCGTAGTTACTGGCATCCCAGCGCACGGCTGCCGAGGTGACCATGTTGATGATGACGCCGCCCCCACGACTGTTCATGTGCGGGTACGACGCCTGCATCATGCGCAGGGTGGCGAGTGGGCCCGTCGCGAAAGAACGCTCGAAGTCATCGTCCAGCACGCTCAAGAGCGGGCCGGGCTTGCAGTCGTTGGCGTTGTTGACCAGGATGTCGATTCCGCCGAACAGTTCGACGGTACGGTCCACGGCCGCCGTGATGTCGTCCTTCTTGCTGACGTCACAAACCACGGCCTCACCGCGCGCACCGATGTCAGCGAGTAGTCCGCAGGTGGTGTGCAACTTGGATTCGGTGCGACCGGCAACGGCGATCACGGCGCCCTCTTTGGCCAAGGCCAGGGCAATCCCCTGCCCGATTCCCTGACCCGCACCCGTGATGAGTGCAACTTTGCCTTCGAGCTTGCCCATGTGACTACTCCAATGTCTGTCGACGCAGAGGTCCCTTTGCGGGAGGGACCGGTCGATTCTGGTGACTGCCGCCGTTTGTCGTCTACACTCGACAAACTAAGCAACCAAGCACTTGCTTGACCCTAAGGTGTGCGACCACGTCGCGTCAATCACATTGGGCGGCAATTCAGCTCGGCCCCAACATCAGGAAGGCTCCACCGTGACACTGCCCAACCCCGTCGATTTCAGCGGACGCTCGGTGATCGTCACCGGCGGCACCAAAGGCATCGGCTACGTCATCGCCGAAACCTTCCTCGCCGCGGGTGCGAACGTGCTGGTCTGTGGCCGTAACGAGCCCGAAAACCTACCCACCGCCGACGGCCGTAGCGCAGCCTTTCGCGCCACGGACGTCCGCGATCCCGCCGACGCCGCAGCCCTCGTCCAGGATGCCGTCGAGCGCTTCGGCCGTCTGGACGTCCTGGTCAACAACGCCGGCGGCTCCCCCGATGCCGATGCTGCGACGGTGTCACCCCGCTTCGTCGAGAAGATCGTGGCCCTGAACCTGTTGGCACCCTTCAACGTTGCCCAGGCCGCCAACGCAGTGATGCAGACTCAGGACGACGGCGGTGCCATCATCAACATCGGCAGTGTCTCGGCGATCGATCCGCAGCCCGGAACCGCGGCGTACAGCGCAGCCAAGGCCGGCCTCCTCGTTCTGACCAAGGCATTGGCCCTCGAATGGGCGCCGAAGGTCCGGATCAACCACATCACCACCGGCCTGATCCGTACCGAGGCTGCCGCCGAGGTCTACGGCGCCGACGGCGGCGCGGCGGTCACGAAGACCATTCCGATGGAGCGCATGGCCGTGCCGGCCGATATCGCCAACTCCTGCCTGTTCCTGGCGAGCCCACTCTCCTCGTACGTGAACGGTGCCGACATCGCCGTTCACGGCGGCGGCGAATACCCGGCTCGCTACATGGCGACCCATCAGGACTGAACACAAGCACAGAGCAGCCCCTGAGCGAATGCGCTTCAGGGGCTGCTTTCTTCGTGCGAACAACTGCGGGGCGCGACGAGGGGTCAAGCACCCCGCAGTTGAGTCTGGAGGGACTAGTGAGCGGAGAAGCTCACTCGTGCACCGGAAATCGCTACCTGATCACCCTTGGTGACCTGGAAGGCCAGGTCGTCGGAGGTTCCCCACGCAACGATGGACGGCGCTTCACCCGGATGGATTGCCGCAGCGAATCGACCCTCGAGGCTCACGAGGTCCGCCGGATGCACTCCGGCGACCCGGGCAAGCTCGAGCGTGCTCGCGGCCAACGTGCACAGGCCGTGCATGATCGGACGCGGCTGGTTGATCCGCGCCGCAGCCTCGGGATCGATGTGGATGTGGTGCTTGTCGCCCAGGAGCCGGTACATCGCCGTCTGGTTCTCCGCTGTGGTCAACACACCGGTCAACGAAGGCTCGCCGGTCGGCTCCGCCGGACGTGAGGGTCCACGTTCTCCGCCGAATCCACCGGCACCGGGGGCAAAAAGTGACCAGGTCGCGACGAAGTATTCGCACTCCACCTTCACTTCGAACACGGCCGCTGCGCCCTTGTCCCACACCTCGCCGACCGAAGCCTTCAAGGTCACGTCACCGCTACGCGGAAGCGGAGCAAGCACTTTCAGCTCTTGCGAGCCGTGCAGTGCCGTCGAGGTGTCGAAGGCGCCCGCCGAACCCAGAGCGTCGGGAGCCCACTGCGCCAGCGTCAGAGCAAAGGTCGGCAGTACCCGAAGCTGATCCTCGAAGACGAGGTCCAGCTCGGTCGCCTTGGCGCCCACGGCAAGTGCGTACAGGATCGCGTCGCGCTCGGTGTACGACACGGTGCGGGTCCCGAGATCGGCTCCACGCCAATCGCCGGCGGTCTTCGCAGCTTCCGAAGTTGTCACTGTCTTTTCCTCTCTCAAACAGCGCCGAGAACGAGACCGCTGGTGGGTACTGCTGTTCCGGCTGTGACCAATACGTTTTCGACGCCCTCGGGCTGGTTGGTCGACGTGCCTCGCACCAGTCGCACACCTTCGGCAATTCCGTTGACACCGTGCAGGTACGCCTCGCCGACCTGACCACCGTGAGTGTTGGACGGCAGGCGTCCACCGATCTCGAGGTTGCCTTCGCGGATGAAGTCCTTTGCTTCGCCTGGCTTGCAGAAGCCCAGTTCTTCGAGCTGGGGAAGCACCAACGGAATGAAGTGGTCGTACAGGATCGCGGCGTTGATGTCGTCCGGTGTCAGGCCGCTCTGGCCGTACAGCTGACGAGCAACCAGGCCCATCTCCGGGATACCGGAGATGTCGGGCCGGTAGTAGCTGGTCATCATGTGCTGATCCTTGCTACTGCCCTGAGCGGCGCCCTTGATGACGACGGGCTTGTTGGCCAGATCCTTTGCGCGCTCGGCAGAGACGATGACCAATGCCTGGCCGCCGTCGGTTTCCTGGCAGCAGTCGAGCAGGTGCAGCGGCTCGGCGATCCAGCGCGAATTCTGATGGTCCTCGAGCGTGATCGGACGCTCGTAGAACCAGGCAGCCGGGTTGTTGGCGGCATGCTTGCGCGCCACCACTGCAACTCGTCCGAAGTCCTCACTCGTCGCACCGTACTGGTGCATGTAGCGGCGGGCGAACATGGCGACCCACTGAGCGGGAGTCGACAATCCCTGCGGAGTCATCCACGCATACGCGGCGCGGTCCGCGGTGCTGTCCATCGGTCGATCGTGTTGGCCCAGGCCGTAGCGCACACCGGAGCGCTCGTTGAAGGCGCGGTAGCAGACCACGACGTCGGCAACACCCGTCGCAACTGCCATGGCTGCCTGCTGCACGGTGGCACACGCAGCGCCGCCGCCGTAGTGAATGCGCGAGAAGAACTTGAGCTCACCGAGGCCGCAGTTGCGAGCCACGATCGCTTCGCCGTTCGTCTCCGACGTGTAGGTGGACAGACCGTCGACCTCGGACGGATCGATACCAGCGTCAGCGAGTGCCGCGACGATGGCCTCACACGCCAACTGCAGTTCGGTGCGGCCGGAGTTCTTGGAGAACTCGGTGGATCCGATGCCGACGATGGCGGCGGCTCCCGAGAGTGGGCTGATCGCCATCAGGGCCTCTCCTCTTCCTTGAAAGCGACTGCGACGGTGCCGGATGCATGGTTGCCGAGGCTGTTTGCACCCTGCACCTTGACCACGACCACTCCGTCTTCCTTGGACACGACCTCACCGGTCATCGTCATGGTGTCACCCGGGTAGTTGGGCGCCCCGAGACGAATGGCGATGCGGCGCAGGGTCGATGCAGATCCGGCCCAGTCCGTGACGTATCGACCGACAAGACCGTTGCTCGTGAGGATGTTCATGAAGACATCCTTCGAGCCACGCTCCTGCGCCAGGCTCGGATCGTGGTGCACGTCCTGAAAATCGCGAGTGGCGATTGCCGTGGCGACGATCAACGTGCGGGTCAGCGGGATCGCCAACTCGGGCAATGCCTCTCCGACAACGATGTCTGCGTAACTGCGACCGGCAAGTACGGTCATGCGAGCACCTCCACACCGGATGCGAGCTGCGCACCCAGACGCGCTAGATCGGAGCTGGAACCACCGAGGGTGGCAGCAATCTGCTTGCCCCACAACAGGTGACGGTGAACCGGGTAGTCGGTGTCGACGCCCATGCCGCCGTGAACATGCGTGGTGCGATGCACGACGCGCTGTCCGCCGTCGGTAGCCCACCACTTGGCGACCAGTACCGAGGTGCCGAGATCCAGTCCCTCGGAGATGCGCCAGGCGGCCTGCCACAGGGTCACGCGCATCGCTTCGAGATCGATGTAGCAGTCAGCGAGTTGATGATTGACGGCCTGGAAGGTCGCCAGCGGACGGCCGAACTGCTTGCGGCCGTTCAGGTACGTGACGGCCTGCGCGACTGCACCCGACCCGACGCCCCATTGGATTGCGGCCAATGCCAGCTGAACGCGGTCGATCAGCCACGGAACCGTGGTGCCGTCAGCCGCACCGATCAGCTGCGCGGGGGCACCGGCAAAGGTGACGTTGGCACAGATCTCCCAGTTGGTGGACTGCGTCTGTTCGAGCGTCACTCCCTCGGCACTCAGGTCGACCAGCAGCAGTGCCGTACCGGTGGAAGCGGTTGCCGAAACGAGAGCAAGGTTCGCGACGTGAGTCATCGGCACTACTGCCTTCTCACCCGTCAGAGTCCAGTTGCCGTCGGCGTCCTGCTCAGCCGTGGTCAGTGGGTCGCCGCCCGTGTATGGACCGAACTCTTCGAGACCGACGGTCAGGAATCGACTGCCGTCGGCAACTCCCGGAAGGAGTTCGGCGCGAAGGGAATCAGAGCCGAATTCGTTGACAGCCAATGCTGCAAGGGTCGTTTCCCAGATCGGCACGGCCGCAACGTGACGTCCCTGCTGTTCGAGCAGTGCGTACAACTCGGACAAGCCGAGGCCACCGCCGCCGAACTCCTCCGGCAGGGCGATACCGAGCAACCCGGTGCTCGCGAGCTCACGCCACAGTTCACGGTCGACGCGCTCAGCGGAGAGTTCGATCTCCTTGGTGCGCTCGATCGTTGCCTTGCTGGTGAAGACCTCGTCGGCCAGTGCGCGAATTGCTTCCTGCTCTTCGCTGAAATTGAAGTCCATCAGTGCTCCTCGCGTACGGCCGGCCGGAACGCGGGAAGCGTCAGATCCGGGTCGGCGTCGATCCAGTCAAGTTCCACGGGCATGTCGACCACGACATCTTCGGGCGCGATACCCACCATGTTGGCGATCAATCGGGTTCCCTCTTCGAGTTCGATTACCGCAACGATGAGCGGGTAGTCGAACGCGTCGATCTTGGGGTGGTGATTGACCACGAAGCTGTACACCGTGCCCCGGCCCGACGCGTCGATCGTGTACCACTCGAGTGACCGGCACTCCCCGCACATCGGGCCGGTGGGATGACGCAACGTCTTGCAGGACGCGCAGCGCTGGATCACCAGACGGTGCTCCTTGGCTGCTTCGAACCAGAAAGCGTTGTCCGCGTTGAGAGCCGGACGCGGACGCAGTGCACGAGGAGCTTCGGGCGCAGCAGATTCCTGAGGTTTGAACCGCAGCGTCCGCCACCGCTGGGTGCCGACAACCTGATCGTCACCGTTGCGGTAGGTCTTGAGCGTCGTGACGAAGTGTCCGACACCGAGGCCGGTCTTCTTCTCCGGCGAAATCGACTCGATGACCTCGGTGTAGTTAACGCGATCGCCTGGGCGCAGTTCGGCGAAGAACTCCTGATCGGAATCGGTGGCCACGACGGAGGTGTAGCCGGCTGCGTCGAGGGTGGCGATCAGATCGGTCCACACCTGCGACGGGTCGTTGCCCGCCATCTTGTCGGTAAAGGTCCGCATGATCCAGACCTGAAGCATCTGAGCGGGAGCGACGACGCCGTCACGACCGGTGGCGCGGGCAGCGTCGTCGTCGAGGTAGACGGGGTTGGTATCGCCCATGGTCTCGGCCCAATGCCGGATCATGGGGATGTTGACCTCGTCGGGTCCCCAGGTGGTGGGAACAAGCGTCTGGCCGACAAAAGCGTCGAGTTGCGCCGAAATGTCGCTCACTTGACCCTCTTTTCGCGAACGAGTCCCAAGCCGATGGTGCCGACCATGTCACGCAGAACCTCGTTGACGCCGCCGCCGAAGGTATTGACAACACCCTGACGGGAGATCTGCTCGATCTGACCGGCAAGCAAAGCGCCCGGAGACTCGGGGCGGATGCGTCCGGCGGAGCCGAGAATTCCGAGCAGGGTGCGGTAGACGTCGACATGAGTCTCGGTCCCGTACGTCTTGGTAGCGCCGGCGTCGGCTCCGGAGAGCGTGTCCTGCGCGACGGCTGCCGTCATCTTCCAGTTCAGCAGTCGCATGGCCTCGAGCTTGGCGTGTGTACGAGCGAAGTCCTGCTGCACCCACGGGATGTTGATGGCACCGTTTTCCTTGGCCCAGTCCAGAACCAGGTTCCACAGACCGTACGTGCGACCACCGATGGCCGCCAAGCCGATTCGCTCGTGATTGAGCTGAGCCGTGATGAGCTGCCAGCCGCCGTTGACCTCGCCAACAACGTCCTTCGACGGAACACGAATGCCGGAGTAGTACGTCGACGTCACCATCAAACCGCCGACGGTGTTGATCGGTGACCACTCGAAGCCTGCGTCCTCGGTGGGGACGATCAGGATCGAGATGCCCTTGTGCTTGGGGGCGTCCGCGTCGGTGCGGCAGGCCAGCCACACGTAGTCGGCGGTGTTTGCGCCACTGGTGAAGATCTTGTTGCCGTCGACGATCCACTCGTCACCGTCGAGAACCGCACGAGTCTTGAGTGACGCGAGGTCGGTGCCGGCCTCGGGCTCGGTGTAGCCGATGGCGAAGACGATGTCGCCGGCAAGAATGCCGGGCAGGAATCGTTCCTTCTGCTCTTCGGTGCCGTACTTCATCAACGTCGGTCCGACGGTATTGACCGTCACGAAGGGGAACGGCAGTCCCGCGCGCTGAACCTCGTCGAAGAACACGAACTGTTCTTCGATGGAGCGGCCCTGTCCACCGAATTCCTTGGGCCAACCGATGCCGAGCCAGCCGTCCTTACCCAGCAACTTCACGATCTCGCGGAAGTACTCGCCGCCCACACCTTGCTCGCCGGCCGCGCGACGCTTCTCTTCCGGCAGCAGCGCCGCGAAGTACGCGCGCAACTCCTTGCGGAGCTCCTGCTGCTCGGGCGATTCCCTCAGATCCATCGCTGTTTCTCCTATGGCATTCATGGCTGGCAACTCTTGGTCTGGACGCTAACCAGATGCCCAGGTGGGCGCTGTGAATGTCTCGTTGAGCGGGAAGCCGAAACATGAGCGGCGTCACATAGGGTGAGATATGCGCATGGACTCCTCGGATCGCGTCGCTCTCACCGACTTGGCCGCCAGGTATGCACAGGCCGTCGACCGCCGAAACACCACCGCGCTTGCGGCTCTCTTCACTGACGACGTGGCATTCGTCTTGCCGCCGGCATTGAACGGAACGGATGCGCCGACGGAGATACGTGGGAACACCGTCGTCAGCAGTTCGGTGGTCGATGCCGTCTCACATCTGCACTCGACCCGGCACATCGTCGAGCAGCAGATCCTCGACCTCGACAGCCCCACCACCGCGCACGGTGAGGCCTACTGCTCCGCTCACCACATCTATCCGCGGGGCGAGGGCCACCGGGACAACCGGATCGAGATTCGTTATCAGGACAGCTTCGAAAAGGTCGACGGCACCTGGTTGTTCTCGCGTCGTGAATTGGTAGTCGATTTTGCCGAGGACGTTCCGGTCATCCTGCTCGGACAATAGGTACAGGAAAAAATCGCGGTGATTCTGTATCTCCTCACGGGAGGTTTACCGGGCTAGCGTTCAGCAACTGTCACGCCATCTCGGCGTGACGTTCGGCTATGTCTTGGAGATTCACATGTCACGCTCGCGCACCAGAAGATTCCTCGCTGCCTTCGCAGTGGCCGCCGTCGCAGTCGGAACCGTCGCAGCGTGCTCGAGCGACAACTCTTCCGATGAGAACGCGCCCCTTCGCATCGTCGCTTCTTCGGTTCCGCACGCCGAGATCTTGAAGTTCGTCGAAGAAAAGGGCCTGCTCGGCGACACCAAGATCGAGGTCAGCGAGATCACCGGCGACCTCGACGCCAACGAGGTGCTCGAAGCGGGCGACACCGACGCCAACTTCTTCCAGCACGTGCCGTACCAGGAATCGTGGTCGAAGGAAAAGGGCGTCGACGACCTGGTCGCCGTGGCGAAGGTCCACGTCGAGCCCCTCGGTGCATATTCCAAGAAGGTCACCAACGTGGCCGACCTGCGCCAGGGCACAACGGTCGCTTTGTCCAACAACGTGACGAACTTCGCCCGTGGGCTGTACCTGCTGCAGCAGGCCGGTTTGATCAAGCTCGATCAGCAGTTGGGCGCCCCCGGCACCGACATCACGCAGATCAGCGAGAAGAACATCATCGACAACCCCAAGGGACTCACGTTCACCCAGGTCGATCCCCCGCAGCTTCCGCGCACTCTCGACGACGGAAATGTCGATCTCGCAATCATCAACGGCAACTACGCAATCGAAGGCGGCCTCAATCCCGCCAAGGACGCACTGGTGCTCGAGAAGGCCGAGGGCAACCCGTACGCCAACGTCCTCACGGTTCGTACCTCCCTCGAAAACGATGCGCGAGTGCAGAAGTTGGCCGAGGCATTGACGTCCACCGACGTCGCGACGTTCATCGAGCAGACCTACCAGGGCTCGGTCATTCCGGCCAGCGCTACCTGATCGAGACCCGTCATGGTCTTCTCGATCGAATCGGTCTCCAAGGAACACCGCAGCGGCACAGAATACCGCAGCGGCACAAAGGTTCTGCATGCACTCGATTCCGTGTCCCTGAAAATCGAAGACGGCGAAATCTTCGGCATCATCGGCAAGAGCGGCGCCGGTAAATCGACTCTGCTGCGCTGCCTCAACCTGCTCGAACGCCCGACCAGTGGCCGGATTCTGTTGGGTGACACCGATCTGACCGCGTTGAGCCCGGCGCAGTTGCGCGATGCACGCAAGCGGATCGGTGTCGTGTTCCAGCATTTCAACCTGCTGCACTCCCGCTCGGTCGCCGCCAACATCGCCTTTCCTCTCGAAGTGGCGGGGTACTCGCGGGCAGATCGCCGTGCCCGCGTCGACGAGCTGATCGAGTTGGTCGGCCTGGAAGACCGACGTGACGCCTTCCCTTCGCAACTGTCCGGCGGACAGAAACAACGGGTCGGGATCGCGAGGGCCTTGGCGGCTTCTCCCGATGTCCTCCTGTGCGACGAAGCCACGAGCGCCCTCGACTCGGATACGACCGATTCGATCCTCGACCTGCTCGCCGACCTCAATCGACGTCTGGGTGTGACCATCGTTCTGATCACCCACGAGCTCAACGTGGTTCGACGGATCTGTCACCGCGCCGCCCTGATCGACCAGGGACGTATCGTCGACGAGGGAACGCTCACCGAACTGGTTGCGGACCCGGACTCACCCCTCGGCGAGGCGCTACTGCCGACCGGAACGGTGCGAACGTCCCCGACCGGAATTCCGGCACTCCTCACCTTTGTCGATTCGCTGTCGACCTCGCCCGTGATTTCCCAACTCTCGCGTGATCTCGATGTCGACGTCACCGTGATCTCCGGCGGTATCGAGGACATCGGAGCCCATCAGGTCGGCCGCCTTCGCGTGGAGTTCGCCTCGCACACCGGACTCGCCAACGACGAAGAGACAAGAAAGTCTGTCGAAGAACATCTTTCGCAGCGCGGAGTGAAGGTGACGTTCTCATGAACAAGACGTCCTGGCAGGATTCCCTGGGCGAAGCATGGGAAGCCCTACTCGACACGCTCTACATGGTCGGCGTCTCGTTCGTGCTCACCGTGATCATCGGTATCGCCCTCGGCGTTCTGTTGCACGCGAGCGCGCCCGACGGAATCCGTCCGAACCGCGTTCTCAATTCGGTACTGGGCACCGTGGTGAACATCGGCCGTTCGCTGCCGTTCGTGATTCTGTTGGTCCTCCTCATCCCGGCGACGCGGGCGATCGTCGGAACAGCGCTCGGGGCGACGGCAGCGATCGTCCCGCTGACCATCGGCTCGGTGCCCTTCTTCGCTCGCGTCGTCGAGAACGCACTGCGTGAGGTCGATTCCGGACGCGTCGAAGCAGCACGATCCATGGGCGCCACCGACAAGGACATCATCGTCAAAGTGCTACTGCCCGAATCAGTTCCGGGATTGGTAGCCGGAGCAACCCTGACGGCGGTGATGCTGATCGGTTTCTCGGCCATGGCAGGCGCCATCGGCGCCGGCGGTCTCGGCGACTTCGCGATCAAGTACGGCTACCAACGATTCAACACCCCGGTGTTGTTCGTCGCTGTCGTGATCTTGATCGTGTTGGTTCAGGCGATCCAGTCGACCGGCGATCTCGTAGTTCGTTCGATGGCCCACAAGCGGTAACCGATCAGCTCGACACCATCGCGATCGCAGTTCGCAGGCCTCGCCGCTTACCGGTCTGCGGATCGACGCCGAAGACTTCCTTGATTCCGCCGCGGATGCGGAACTTCAACTCCGAGTGCGTCTCCGGAGCATCGTCCTGGGACGCGGAGAGAAACCTGTTGGGCAGCGACAACTTCCAGATGGTCCGCAACGTCAATCCGTACTGCTTCCACAGCGGCCCGGTGGTGTACGGGAGGTCGTACTTGTCACACAAGTCCCGCAGCGGCACCGCGATTTCCGAGTACCGATTGCTCGGCAGGTCAGGGAAGCAGTGATGCTCGATCTGGTAGCAGAGGTTGCCGCTCATGAAGGCCATGACGGGGCCGGCATGAAAGTTGGCGGACCCCAGCATCTGTCGTAAGTACCACTGAGCGCGGGATTCGTTCTCGAATTCCTCGAGCGTGAACTTCTCGGCACCGTCGGGGAAGTGCCCGCAGAAGATGACGGCGTAACTCCAATAGTTGCGGATGAGATTTGCAACGGCGTTGGCCGTCAACGTGGTCTTCCACGCCGGGCCGGTCAGGGCGGGGAACAGGATGTAATCCTTCGCCACCTGTCGCGCGATCTTCTTTCCGACGTCCTTGGCCATCTCCGATTTCTCGGACCACTTCACCTCGCCCTTGCGAAGCTTGTCGGTCTCGAGGTGATGCAGTGCGACGCCCCACTCGAAGAGGGTCGCCAGCACGAAATTCGTGATCGGTTGGAAGAGATAGTCGGCGTGCCACTTCTGATCGCGCGTGACGCGCATGATGCCGTAGCCGACATCGTTGTCGAGGCCGACGATGTTGGTGAACTTGTGATGAGTGAAGTTGTGCGAGTGCTTCCATCCCGAGGACGGGCAGGTGTTGTCCCACTCCCAGTTGCTCGAGTGAATCTCGGGATCGTTCATCCAGTCCCACTGACCGTGGATGATGTTGTGGCCGAGTTCCATGTTCTCGATGATCTTGCCGACCCCCAGCAGCGCAGTCCCCAGAATCCAGGCAGGCTTCTTCTTGCTGGCGAACAAGACGATGCGGCCGGCCACCATCAGAGAGCGTTGAAACGCGATCGTCCGCTGGATATATCGAGCATCGTGCGCGCCGCGCTTCTCCTCGATGTCGAGCCGAATGGCGTCCAACTCGCGCCCGAGCGCTTCGACGTCTTCCTCGGTGAGATGGGCATATTCCTTGATGTCGGTGATCGCCACAGTGTTTCTCCGTATCGGTTTTCTCCGTGCCGCAGGACTGGTCCGTCGGGCGGTACCCCTGGGAGCCGGTGCGGAAACGTCAGCCCCGATATTCATGTGCGTCTTCACGCAATCTATGCCAAAGTCGATATACGTGAGCCCCGAAAACAAGATCACCATCCGCACCGCTACCGAGAGCGACTGGCCGGCTCTCCAACTACTCGACTCGGTGGGGTTCGGTTTTCACCCGTCTCCCGCGGTCAGCGAACTGACGAAGGCTCTCTACAAGCCCGAGGACATCATCCTCGCCGTCGACGGTGACCTACCCGTCGGCGTGGCCATCGAAATCGACATGGAATTCACCGTGCCCGGCGGACGCCAACTCCCCACGCGCGGAATCACCTGGGTATCCGTCGCCCCGACTCACCGTCGCCGTGGCGTCCTACGCTCGATGTTCACTGCACTTCACGCCCACATCGAGTCGACCGGAGCACCACTTGCCGCCCTGACGGCCAGCGAGGCCGGCATCTACAACCGCTTCGGATACGGCCCGGCCACCTTCAGCGAGGGCATCACCCTCGATCGCCGCTTCGCGCGGTTCCGCCCCGAGGTGCCCGACAACGGTGGCGTGTCGATCGTCGACGTCAAAGCTGCCTCGACGCTTCTACCCGAGATCTACGACCGCTGGCGACTGCTGACACCCGGCGCTCAATTGCGTCCGCGACCGCTCTGGGACCACATGTTCGCCGACCCGTCCGAGGATCGTGACGGCGCCTCCGGACTGTTCTTTCTGACACACGCGGACGGATACATCGCTTACCGGCACACGAGCGAGGGCCGCGACAGCATCGCCCGGATCGACGAGTTCGTGACGATCACCGAAGACGCGCACGCGGCGCTGTGGCGCACGATCTGCGGCCTCGACCTCGTCACCCGGATCGAGACACGCCAACATCCTGCCGATCCACTCAGGCTGATGCTGACGGACTACCGTCTTGCCCGGACGACGACGCGCTCCGATCGACTGTGGCTGCGCATCATGGACGTGCCCGCGGCTCTCGAGGCTCGTGAATATGCTGCTGACCTGGACACCGTCATCAAGGTCGAAGATCCGTTCCTGAAGGCCGGCGGAACTTTTGCACTTCAGGTCAAGGGTGGCAAGGCCACCTGTACGGCCACTGACGCGGAGCCCGCGATCACGATGCCCTCTGATGTCCTGAGCAGCTTGTACCTGGGCGAGCACCAGGCCAAGACCTTCGCGGCGGCGCACCGACTCCACGCGTCCGATCCGCGGGAAATCCGGAATTTCGACTTCGCCTTCAACGCAGAGAAGCCCGCAATTCTCGGGTACGGATTCTGATGATCTTGCCGACACGGGCATCGACGATTTGTGCCGTCGGTCGTATTCAGGGTTAGCCTCGAACAATGGCGTTTGTCGAAAAGATGGTCAATAGGCTTCCTGAGCGGGTTCTCGTGCGCGTCCTGCCGCACGCAGAAATGCTCAAGTTCCTGGTGGTCGGCGGCATCGCCTTCATCGTCACCACGGTGCTGTTCTTCGGCATCAAGTGGACGGTTCTGCCTCAGCACCCGGTGACGGCCAACATCCTTGCGGTCCTGATCGCGACGGTTCTGTCTTACGTTCTCAACCGCGAATGGTCGTTTGCTCAGCGCGGTGGTCGACAGCGCCATCACGAGGCCGCTCTGTTCTTCATCGTCGCGGGTATCGGTTTGGCCATCAACCAGGTACCTCTCTGGACCTCCAGGTACGTGTTCCACCTGCGTCAACCCGAGGTGTCGGTGTTGATGGAGAACTTCGCGGACTTCATCAGCGGATCGATCATCGGGACCCTGCTGGCGACGGCCTTCCGCTGGTGGGCCATGCGTCGGTACGTCTTCCCCGAAGAAGCCACCGACAGCCAGGTCGTTCTCGACATCGAAGCGACACCCGGCACGAAGACGCCGACAACCGACGCCACCGCCCTCGACTGACGTCCCGGATCGACGCACCCGATCGCTCGCGCTTCGTGGCGCGATGGTCCTGAACGGGCTGGCGCATCCCTGATCAGACGAAGGACTACGCGCCGAGCCCCAGCCGCTTCGAGCATTCAGCCATTTCGTCGATGATCAATTCCAACGACGTGCCACGACGGCTCGCGGACAACACGATTCGATCGGCTCCCAACCCGCGTGCCCACTCGAGTTTCGCTTCGTCGAGCCTGGGCAGTGTCGCACCGAGTACCAGCGATACGTCGGCAGGATCTCGATCTGCCTTCACCGCAGCCGCTTTCATCGCCGCTACAGCCTTGTCGAGATCTTCACCGGCCAGTCCCAGCGGCTGGAAACCATCACCCAACCGGCCTGCTCGCCGAGCAGCAGCGAGACTGTGTCCACCGATGTAGAGCGGAACTCCGGATTCGCGGTGCGGCTTCGGCCAGCTGTACGCACCCTTGAACGAGAAGTAATCGCCGTCGAAATCGACTGCTTCCTTGCCCTCCCAGAGTGAACGCATCACCGCGATGGCCTCATCGGCTACCTTGCCGCGGCGCTCGAAGTCACCGCCGCACGCTTCGATCTCTTCTTTCATCCAGCCCAGACCGAGACAGATGCGCAATCGCCCACCCGAAAGTCGATCCAGCGTCGCCAAGCGCTTGGCAAGCACTACCGGATTGTGGTTGGGAAGCACCAGAACTCCGGTGGACAGACCCAAAGTCGTTGTGGCGCCGGCAACAAATGACAGTAGTTCCAGTGGGTCCGGGATGTCACAGTCATCGGGTAGGTGAGATTTTCCGGTCGGAGAGTACGGGTATTCGCTCGCCGTATCCGCGATGACAACCGAGTGCTCCACGGCCGAGATCTCGTCGAAACCCAACGATTCGGCAGCACGGGCGAATTGCAGAATCCAGTCGGGATCTCCACTTCGACCCAATTCGACCGGAACAACTACGCCGAGCTTCATACCGTTTCCTCCAGTGTCGCCATCAATTTCGGACCGTCCACGACGCGACCGAGGAACCGGTCCGCATCCGGATCTGTTGCAAGCCACACCGCAGCAGCGGCGGGCACGGATGCCGGTGTGGCCGCAAATCCGGCTTCCACTATCGCGTCCGCGCCACCACGGGCTTTCCCTGATTCCGTGATGACAAATCCCGGACTCAGGTTGAACGCTTTGATTCCGGCGCCTCGATACTCCGAGTTGATCGCTCCGGCGATACGTCCGAACGACGCCTTCGACGCGGCGTACGACAAACCCCAACCACCCTCGCCGGGAGGCGCAGGCGGATCCAGGGTCGCCGAACCAGATGCGAGGTTGACGACCACCCCGTTGCCGCTCTTGATCATCGACGGCAGAATCACCTGAATCAACGCAAGCTGGTGCAGATAGTTGCCGATCGCCATCGCCTGGGCGTCGTCGATCTCGATGTCGAGCACCCGGTCCATGTTTCCGACCGTCTGTGCGTAGGCGTTGTTCACCAACACGTCGACATGTCCCCACTCCGCCAGCACCCGTTCACCGGCGCCGCGGACGGAGGCCAGATCGAGCAGATTCATCGGAACGGCCAAGGCGCGCACACCGAAGGACTCGATCTCGGCAACCGTCGTCTCCAGGCTGCCGGGTACCGGAATGACCTGCTCCCCCTGCCTCGTTCGCGGGGCCGCCCGCCCTTCGCCTTCACGAACGGTGCGGGCTGTGATCGCAACATCGAATCCGGCGCGCGCGAATGCCAGCGCGCACTCACGGCCGATCCCCCGGGAAGCGCCGGTAACCAGCGCAACACCACTCATAGGAACCGCGTGCGGCCGTGAGTCTCGAACTCCTTCTCCAGGTCCACCACGTCAGCTTCGGTCATCAACGTGTATTCGGGAGTACCGCGGCCCACCCAGTGGAACACTGGTTCGTCGGTCCGCCAGCGGTCGGCTTGAAGTTCACGTTTGAGTACCTTGTTGGAGCCCGTGACGGGCAGATCAGTCGAAACACGAACAAATCGCGGCGCTGCCTTGGTACCCAAATCCGCCTGCGCGGCAAGGTAGGCGGCGAACTCGGCCGGATCGAAATCGGCAAAGTCGGCGACCTCGACAGCTGCCATCACCTGATCGCCCGAACGCGGATCCGGTACCGCGAAGACACCCGTGGCAATCACTTTGGGGCGCCGACGCAGGATGTGCTCGATCATCAAAGCCGAGGTGTTCTCACCGTCGACGCGGATCCAGTCACCCTTACGTCCGGCGAAGTAGATGAACCCGGCCTCGTCGACGTAGCCGAGATCGCCTGTCCAGTACCAACCGTGGCGAATCTTCTCGGCAATGGCGTCTTCGTTCTTGTAGTACCCCTCGAATTTCTTCGATCCGGCCTTGTCGACCATCTCGCCGATGGATTCGTCGGGGTTCAGCACGTGACCGTGCTCGTCGAGAATTGCGCGGGGTCGCTCTTCGCGGGTATCGGGATCGACGATCACGATGTTCTCGCTCGCGGGACGGCCAAGCGCGCCGGCAGGTTGGTTCGGATCGAGCACGACCGAACCGGCACCTTCACTCGAACCGTATCCCTCGAAAAGCTGCGCACCGAAACGGCGGATGAACTCTGCCTTGTCCCCCGGCGACGCCTCGGTCCCGAAGCCGTGCGTGAGGGTGTTCTCGATGTCGTCGGGCAGTTCCGGCGTCGCCATGAGATACCCCAAGGCCTTACCGACGTAGGTGAAATATGTTGCGCCGTAGAACCGAACGTCCGGCATGAATCCCGAGGCGGTGAACTTACGAACGAGGCAGACCGTAGCTCCCTGCGAAAGGGCCGGCGCCCACAGAGCCATCAACGCGTTGCCGTGGAAGAGCGGCATGCAGCAGTAGCAGACGTCGTCGCGGTCGATGTCGTACTTGGCGCAGTTCGCGTAGGCCAACCGCGTCAGACGCCCCTGGCTGCACCTCACCGCCTTGGACATTCCGGTGGTGCCCGAGGTGAAGAGAAGCAAGAACAGCGTCGACGCGTCGACGCCGAGGTCGATCTGAGGCGACTCGACCTGGTGAGCGGAAATCTTGTCCGGGTATGACGCGTCGTCGACCAGAACAAAACGATCTTCGGTCAGTCCGAGGTCAAGGCCGGACAACTTCTCGTAGCCCGCTTTGTCGGTGACGATCAGCTGGCAGTCGACGTACCGAACCTCAGCCTCGAGTTCAGCTCCACGCCTGGTCGGATTGATGCCGACGATCGTGGCCCCGGTCAGGGCCGCGCCGCCGAGCCAGAACAGGAACTCGGGATCGTTCTCCAGAAGTACTCCGACGTGAAACGGTCCAGGCGCGCGAAGCAACTTCGCAAGCGAGCCGCGCGCCGCGCTCTCGCGCACCACCTCGTCCCAGCTCCAGTCCTGCGTCCGCGTCCGCAGACCCAGGTGCTGATCACCGAGACGGTCGATCAACATCTGCGCGACGTCCTCGCGCTGAGGAGCTGCAAGAGCTGCATTCGAAGATGCTTCGGTGGCGGTGTTCGTCATCGTGTCCTGTGTCCTAGTCGATATCGGAATGTCGATTACTCCAACTGCGATACGACTCGAACGTATCGACGCCTCAATGCCGGAACCGTCCCAGTCTCGCTCAGTGGTAACCACCGCCACAGATATGATTTTCTCGTGAGATTTTGTGACGTGAAAAGCGCCACAATACGAAAGGCCATTCCATGACTGCCCCCGCAGATCCGCAGTTGCTTCTGGACCAGGCGGTCTCACGCCTCACCGGTCCAGGTGGGCCATTCGAGATCGTCGAAGAAGAGGTTCTCGGCACCATAATGCCCGTGATGAAGAACCGTGGTCACGCCATCGGTGAACTCATCTCGGCATCTCGTGCCTGGGGCGACGGCGACTATCTCGTCACCAGCGATCGTCGAATCTCGTTCACCGAGCACGCTGATTCCGTCGCCGCGCTGGCAACTGCTCTGCGGGACAAGTACGGAGTCCGCAAGGGCGACCGTGTGGGCATCCTCGCTGCCAACACTCCCGAATGGGTCATGACGTTCTTCGCGACGCAGGCGCTCGGCGCGATCGCTGTCGGTCTCAACGGTTGGTGGGTTCCGCGCGAGGTCACCCACGGGATCGAGCTCTCACGTCCGAAGGTTCTGGTCGTGGACGCCAAGCGCGGCGCCGCCCTCCCCGAACTGCCGGCAGACATCACGGTCCTCACCATGGAAGAGGATCTGCCCGCGCTCATCGCGGAATATGCAGGCTCCGACGTGCCGAGCACCGACATCGACGAGGACGACCCCGCCGTCATCCTGTTCACCAGCGGTACCAGTGGCCGCCCCAAGGGCGCACTCCACTCGCACCGCAACGTGATGGCCGTCGTCGACTACCACAAGTACAGCGACGCGATCGGCGCTGCATTCACCGGCCGTGAGTACGACGCTTCCAAGCCGAGCCCACTGCGTTATCTACTCACCTCCCCGCTCTTCCACATCGCCAGCCTGCACAATCTGGTGGTCCCCCGTCTCGCGACGGGCAGTGCCGTCATCCTGACCGAGGGCGGATTCGACGTCGACAAGGTGCTCGGGCTGGTCGAACGCGAGCGCGTCACCAACTGGGGTGCTGTCCCCACGATGGCATCGCGGCTACTCGAACACGGCAACATCGCCAAGTACGACGTCTCTTCGTTGACTGCATTCTCGCTGGCGTCTGCGCCGTCGTCGCCCGCGTTCAAAGAACGCCTCAAGGAGCAGGTGCCGTTCGCACGCAATGCTCTGGTCGACAGCTACGGCCTCACCGAATGCAGCACCGCAATTGCGGTCGCCGTCGGCGCCGAACTCGAAGAGTTCCCAGGCACTCTCGGACGTCCGATCATCACCGTCTCGATGGAGATTCGCGATCCCTTCGGCGAGTGGCTGCCGGACGGCATCGAAGGTGAAGTGTGCGTGCGCAGCCCGTTCGTCATGCTCGGATACTGGGAGAACGACGAGGCGACCGAGTCTGCAATTGCACCTGGACGCTGGCTCCGCACCGGCGATTTCGGCGTCATCGAGAACGGACGTCTCCGTCTCACCGGTCGTCGTTCCGACCTGATCCTGCGTGGTGGCGAGAACGTCTACCCCACCGAGATCGAGCAGACGCTCGACGAACACCCCGACGTGATCGAGTGCGCTGTCATCGGCATGCCGCACCCCGACCTCGGCCAGGAAGTGTCCGCCGTGGTTGTACTGCGCCCCGGGGCTGCCACCACGGAGGCGGAGTTGCGTGACTACGCCGCCGAGCGACTTTCCTACTTCAAGGTGCCGTCGAAGTGGCGCATCACCAGCGATCTGTTGCCTCGCAACGCAACCGGCAAGATGGTTCGGCGCGAGATCACCGTATGACCGCGGAGCTGTCACGGATCGTCGCCGAGTCTGCGATCCGTGACCTGCTCTGTGAGTACACGCATCTGATCGATCAGGGCAGATTGGGTGAAGTCGCTGCATTGTTCGCCCAGTCCGACTACGGGCAGTGCGGACCGGACGGGGTTGCCACCACTCTCATTTCGTCCGACGCCGACGCAGTGTTCGCAGCCTGCAGCGGCTTCATTCGGATGTACGGAGATCCGCCGGTTCCACGAACCAAGCATCTGCTGACCAACACGCGGATCGTGGTCGACGACGAATCGGCGTCCGCACTCTCGTACGTCACGGTCATACAAGGTACCGAAGATCTTGCCCTGCAACCTATTTTGTCGGGACGCTACTTCGATCGCTTCTCGTGCATCGACGGGTCCTGGCAGTTCAGCTCGAGGCTCTTCTGTTTGGACAACATGGGCGACATGTCCGCTCATGCCAAGCGGGCACTGTAGAGGAACGACTGTGGAAATCGGTGTCAACGTTTTGGGTCTCGAGGCCCTGTTCGACGGCAAGGTCCGCCCGGTCTTGGACTTCGCCGCGGGTGCTGACAGTGCCGGGATCGATCTGATCTGCACCGGCGACCACCTCGGGTTCAATGCCGACGCTCACGCCCAGCGGGTAGTCGAACACAACTTCCTGTTCCCGTTGGATCACCCTTGGTACGAACCGATTTCATTTCTGTCTTCGATCGCCGCGGTGACGGAACGAGCTCGCCTCGGAGTATCGGTTCTGATCGCCACTGTTCGCCCGGCGGCCCTGCTTGCAAAGCAGGTTGCCACTCTCGACTCATTGTCCGAAGGTCGAACTGTCATGGGTTTCGGCGTTGGATGGCAAGAAGCTGAATACACCGCCACCAACATGCCTTTCGACGCGCGATTCGGGCGCATGGAGGAGACCGTCGCAGCCTGCCGCGAACTGTGGACCAATGCACCGGCCACCTTCCAGGGACGCGACTTCGCTTTCGAGAACTACCACAGCCTCCCGCTGCCGATCCAACCCCGAATACCGGTGCTCTTCGGTTTCGGACCAAGCCGGCAGAACTTCGACCGCATCGCACGCGTCGCCGACGGCTGGACCGTGAACCCGACCGATCTGGGAACGTTCACCGACAGTGTTGCACTGTTGCGCAACACGTTCGAAGCCCACCAACGTGACCCGGAGTCGGTGCGCGTGCAAGTGTCCGCGGCGCCGGTTCGACGCGACAACGGGTCCGTCGACCTCTCGGCAACCGCAGACAAGGCCCGGGACTGGTTCGCCCGCGGCGCGTCCGTCGTCGTTTTTCGACCCGCCGTATTCGATTGCGCTGCCGAAGAACTACCAGAACTACTCGACTGGATGACCAGCATCAAGGAGGCGTGACATGGACCGGGCACTGCAAGATCTCATCGACAAGCAGGCAATCCGTGAGGTGGTTCTGACGTACTGCCGTGGCATCGACCGCCTCGACTTCGATCTCGTCCGCAGCGCCTACCACCCTGATGCGATCGACCATCACACCGGATTCGACGGCAACATCGACGAGTACATCGCCTGGGTGACACCAAAACTCTCGGCGATCGGCGGCACGATGCATCACATCGGCAACCACCTGGTCGAACTGCACGGCGACCACGCGATCAGCGAGGCGTATTCGATGTCCACACACTGGGGTGGGCCCGAAGGCATCGGGATGATCAACTTCACCAGCGGTGCGCGATTCATCGACCACATGGAGCGTCGCAACGGTCGCTGGGCGATCAAGGAGCGATGGGCCGTACGAGAGTGGACTCGCTCGGACGAGGGCCGCTTCGTCAACCCCGAAGGGCCTGGTCCGCGTGGGCGTCGTGACGCCTCGGATCCTCTGAGCGCACTACGAAGTTCCCTTGAATAACTTGGGGTTCAGTCTTCGAGGTCGAATTCAACTCGCGCTCTCGCGAACAACATGCGGATGTCCTTCCCGAACGTGACTGCTGCCGTTCCCAATGCATTGACCGCTGCGGTCAACGGGTCCGATTCGAGCGCGTCGAAAATCGCATTGAGAGCGTAGGACGGGACATGAATATTCCCGTGATCGAACGGATTGGACTCCGGTTGCGGCGAACGGTCCACTATCTCGACCTTGACTTCCAACTGCACGTTGTCGGTCCCCGCGCCGAATTCCTCCTCGTGTAGGTGTTCGAATGCCGTTGTGCGATTTCCGAAGGGTTCCGGAAGTTGTTGTCCCACATGCATAGCGTTGAGGGCCGGGCGAACCCAGTCCCTGTCGGCCAATCCCGCGTACTCATACGCCTGCACAGCGGCCCAAAACGCGAGTCGACGAAGAGTCGGGACGTTCATGCGGACGACCGCTTCGGCAAGTGGTCGGTCCATACGAGCTATGTCTTTGCCGGACTGGAATCGTTCGAGTTGAGGCATCGGATCTCCTCCCCACTCCTGCCGCTCTCGTTCAGCAGCTTCGGCGCGGAGGTCACTGATTTGCACAAACCTGGACGGCTCGCCGTTCTCGCCGTCAATCGTTATCCATGTCGACTCGATGTCCCGCTGTGCACGAGGAATCGGTTCAGGTATCGGTTCGTCCACCGGAACGCCATATCCCGGCATGTCCCACTGCAGCGATGGCCGCACCTCGTCGCCGCCTGAAGGCCACATACGCACCCGCCAAACATCTCCGGGTTCTGTCGATCCGGGCCAGCCGTAGTTCACAAAACCGCGGCCGGCAATCTCGACCAGATATGACCCCTCCGGTACATCACAGACAATGAACTCCCCACCCGGAGGTGAATCAAAGCTAATTGACCCCTGCGGACCAACCTTCAGAAACGACTCACTGACCTGCTGCCATTTCTGGCGGTCGGATGTGGGTCGGGAGGACCAGACTTCGACCGTTGCATGCATGTCGAAGTTGTTCTGGTGCGGGCTCAGGACAATCACAATTGTGCCGTCACTGTACGCAGGGCGCGAAGCCATCGCGAGTTCGAGCAGGTCCGTTTCCCTCCCGAAACCGTCATCGTCGCCGTATATGTAAAACTGTCCATAGTCCATGAAGAGCACAAGCGACTGTTCACTGAGTTTCACCGCGTTGTCTGCCATATGCCGATACTTACACAGTGGAACGACGACATGTCCGAGTTGCGAATGGACAGGATCCAAAATGCAAGCACAATAAGCATTTCGGCCGATTCGGACTATTCCGACTGATTTGAGAATTCAGTTTATATCGAACACACATTCGAATAGAATGGATGCATGTTCAACCCGACAACAGAGCTCTTCGGTATCTCAGCGCAGCTGACCGGTACCGAAACTGATTGTGCGCTGGTTGATCTCATGACAGATCTGCACGCATGCGAGGCGATGCTGGTCGAACGCAAGCTCGCTGTGATTGCCGAGTTCTTTTCGCGGCGAAGCACAGAGCATGCCGCCAGTGGTGCGTGGTCGTCGACCGCACACGAGTTGGCTGAATCGGAAGTCGGTGCGTCACTGACGATGGGCCGCGCGGCTGCAGGCAAGCTGATCGGGTTGGGGTTCTCGTTGAAGACTCGTTTGCATCGCACTCGAGCGGCGATGGCGCGTGGCGAGTTGGATCTGTACCGAGTTGGTTTGATCGATTCCGCGACCGCGAACGTGAAAGACGAATTGATCGACGAGGTGGAACGACTACTGCTCGCGCAGGTTCTCGCCCCACCAGTAGCCGGCGGAACGGGCTTGACGGGAAGGCGACTGACAGCGGCGATCGATCGGATCGTGGCGATGGTGGACCCGGAAGGTATGCGAGAACGTCGACGCCGCGCTCTCACCGATCGCTTCGTCGGGGTCAGCGCTGCCGAGGACGGGATGGCAAAGATCTTGGGAAGCATTCCGGCAGAGCAGGCTCGGGCATTCGACGGCCGACTACGCGAGTTGGCAATGTCGGTATGCCGAAACGACTCTCGAACATACGAGCAGCGACGAGCCGACGCGCTCTTCGAGTTGACCAACGGATCACCGTTCTTGCCGTGCAACTGTGACCGAGATGATTGCCCGCAGGATCGTAGCGGTGGTGTTGTCGTTCGTCGGCCCGTGGTTCACGTCGTGATGACTGATTCCACTCTGCGCGGAGGCGGCGAGCCCGCTCACCTCGACGGGTACGGGGTGATCAGCGCTGAGCATGCTCGCGACATCGCCCAAGACGCCGTAATTCGAAACGTCCGAGTACCCGCTGATGCCGCCACCGAACCGGTGCTTGCTTCGGCGTACGTCTACCGGCCGGGTTCAGTTCTCGATACCTGGTTGCGGATCATCGCGGGCAGCTGCCAATGGCTGCATTGTGATGTCCCGGCCTGGAATTCCGATCTGGACCACAATGAACCGTTCCATCATGGCGACCCCGAACGCGGCGGCAAGACAGTCGAATCGAATATGAGTGCGTTCTGCCGCAACCACCATCGCCTCAAGCATTCCGACCGGTGGCAATTCGCGTCGAACCAGGATCGGACCATGTCGCTGACATCGCCGACCGGGCATTGCTACCGAACACGCCCCGCAGGGTTGATAGCCGGGCCGCACGGCCCGATGCCGCCGCAGTGCGGTCGAGATCGGCGAACCCAGGCGGAGAACAAGGCCGCCCGTATCCAGTCCGAACGCAATCGTCAACGCCGACGGATACAGAAACGAGCTGAGGAGCACGTTCAATGCAAGCGGCGGAAATCACCGCGAGCCCACCGAGAACCCATCGACTACGGGGACGACCCGCCACCGTTCTGAGATACCGAGCGGCGTCGAGGCGCGTCGACGTGTCGCAGGGTCAGGTCGACGTGTCGCAGGGTCAGGTCGACGTCTCGCAGGGTCAGTCCGAGGCCGGCTTGGTGTCGTCATTTCCCGCTGACGGATCGTCTCCAGCAACCGGGTCCGGATCGTCTTCACCAAACGGATCGATGGTGTCGACACCTTCGAGGACGGTCAGCTCTTCTTCAACCTCGGCCAGGAGGCCCTTGGCTTCAGCTTCGAACTTCTTCTCCCAATCGGACATACCGAGCCTCTTCTCTTCCGAAGCGAGTTCCCGCTGTATATGAACTCAGACTACGTCGCCGGCGACGAGTTTCGCCGTCCCCTCGAGTCAGTACTCATGACCGAGTACTCATGATTCACGACAGACGGAGCACCCATGCCCGGACAGTTGGAAGGCAAAACCGCACTGATCACCGGAGCCGCCCGAGGTCAGGGCCGAAGCCATGCCGTGCGATTGGCGCAGGAGGGTGCGGACATCATCGCACTCGACATCTGCCGCCAGATCGAATCGGTGGCCTACCCGATGGGTACCGCCGAGGATTTGAGGCAGACAGCGGCAATGATCGAGGCTCTCGGGCGAAATGCCGTCGCGCGAGAAGTCGACGTTCGCGATTTACCCGCGCTGGGAGCTGCAGTGGCCGAAAGTATCGCAGTGTTGGGCAGCCTCGACATCGTCCTGGCCAACGCCGGTATCGGCATGATGTCCCCGGACATCGACGATGCCCGCGCCTTCCGCGACCAGATGGAGGTCAATCTTTTCGGCGTCTGGAATACCGTCCAGGCCGCAGCGCCCGCGATGATCGAGCAAGGGACAGGCGGCGCAATAGTCCTGACCGGATCAACACTGGGACTTGTCGGCCGCGGAGGTGATGGAACCGGCGGATCCGACGGCTACTGCGCGAGTAAACACGCCATCGTCGGGTTGGGGCGCACGTGGGCGCACTGGCTTGCTCCCCACAACATTCGTGTCAACTCCGTGCATCCGGCGGGAGCGAATACACCGATGGTCGTCAACGATGCCGTCGCGAAACTGTTCGCAGACTCCCCCGCATCGAGCGGAGCCGACGTCGGCAATCTCTTGGACGTCGGGCTGATCGAAGCTTCCGACGTCAGCAACGCGATAGCCTGGTTGGTCTCGGATCAGGCTCGATACGTCACAGGTATCGCGTTGCCGGTCGATGCGGGATTCACGGCCAAATAGACGCCGGATTCTCGAGCCGAATTACTGCCGATCAGTCGACGGTCGGCGCCCACTGCACACCGTTGATGTGCCCACCACCGTCGACGAAGAGAGTGTTGCCGGTGACGTAACGGCTGTCGTCGCTCGCCAGGAAGGCCGCAACGGGGCCGATGTCGTCGAGGGGATCGCCGATCCGCCCCATCGGGTTCTGTGCGGCCATCACTGCCGCGTTTTCCGGATTGGCTTCGGCGACACGCTTGTACGCCGCACTCTGCGCACCGGGACAGATGACGTTGCAGTTCACGTGCTTGGGAGCCCACTCGCGGGCAGCAGTGCGAGTCAGCGTTCGCAATGCTTCCTTGGCCGCGTTGTACTGGACCGAGTACATGTGAGCATTCACGCCGTTGAGGCTGCACATGTTGATCACGCGGCCGGTGCCGTGACGCTCGAGTTCCGGCAACGCAGCCTGCATGGCCCAGAAAGCGGCCATCACTGCCATGTCGAAACCGCCGCGCAATTGCTCGTCGGTCATCTTCTCGAGCCGAGCGAAACCGAAAGTCCGCCAAGCATTGTTGACCAGGATGTCGAGGCGTCCGAACCGCTCGACGGACTTGTCGACCATGGCAACAACCTGAGCTTTGTCGGTGACGTCGGTCCGGACGAATTCCGCCTCCGCGCCCCATTCGTCCCGCAACCACTGGGTGGTTTCGAGGCCCGCTGCCTCGTCGATCTCGGCAACCAACACCGACGCGCCTTCACGCGCGAACGCGCCTGCCACTCCGCGCCCGATGCCCATACCGGCACCGGTGACCACTGCTACACGTCCGTCGAGCTTGCCCACTGGGCCCTCCTTCGTCAGAACCCCTACCTGGGGCGCGGCACGGTCTTGTCGATGAACAATCCCTCTACCGACACACACAATTCGCCGTCCGCAGTCTTGATCTCACCGACGGTGTGAATCTTGCGGCCGTCCTTGGAAAGGAATTTGCCGCTGATCGTGAGGGGCTCGAACAGTGGAGTCGGGCGATGGTACCGAGTGCTCAATTGTGCTGTCATGCCCGAAGTTCCACCCCAGGCGTTCGCGACGCCAAGAACGTGATCGAGCAGCAGCGCCGAAACACCGCCGTGTACATGGCCGGGAGGGCCCTGGTACGGCAGCGTCAACGTGACCACTCCCTGCACCGACCCGTCAGCGAGCCCTTCCAGAACCAGCGGCGGCGCAATGGCATTCTCGGGGCCGGTCACCGGATCGTGACGAGTCACGCCCTCACCGTTCCACATGTCGATCAAGCGCTCGGCCACCTCGGGCGAGTGCTGCTCGAGGTGCTCGGCAATGCTGTTGAGCTCCTCCGCAACCCGATCCAGATTGGCGTTTCCGCGGTCGGTGCGCAGCATCGCGTCGACAACGCGACGCGCTGCTGCCGTGGCCCGGTCGACCGGGGCGTCCTGCGGCGGCGACGTCAAAATCGTGCCGCCCGGGTGTGTGGCTGCCGTGGGGTGCGTGCCGAGGTCCATCAGTTGATCTCCATTGTTGCGTGTGTGAGAACCGGGGAGTTCTCGCGCTCGGGGCACGTCGCCGCCAAGGTCAGTGTGTTGCCGTCCTGCCATACCGATGTGGTGATGGATTCGCCGGGGAACAGCGAACCGGCGAACCGCACCGAGTAGTTCTTCACCCGCGTCGGATCTCCGTCGAGAATTCCGTCGACCACCGCCTTGCAGACGATGCCGTACGACGCCAGACCGTGCAGAATCGGAGCGTCGAATCCCGCCATCTTCGCGAAGGAGGGATCAGCGTGCAGCGGGTTCATGTCGCCACTGAGTCGGTACACCAGAGCTTGTGAGGTACTCGTGCTCGACGTCAGTACCTTGTCGGGCGCCCGGTCAGGCACCCCCGCAACAACTTCGGGACCGGCGCTGCCGCCGAAGCCACCTTCGCCGCGGGCCCAGATCTGCATTCCGGTGGTCCACAACGGATTCCCGTCAAGGTCCTCGGCCGCCGTCTCGAGCACGATGACGGCAGCCTTGCCCTTGTCCCACACGTCAGCAATGCGAGTGGAAATACGAGCAGCACCCGTCGACGGGATCGGCGCGTGAAGTGTCAGCGACTGCCCACCGTGCAAAATCTTGCGCAGGTCGATGTCGATTCCCGGCATACTCATCGACGCTGCGGGCAGTACACCCGCCGAAACTCCCTGGCCTGCAACCATTGCAAAGGTCGGGAGCACTTTCAGACCCTTTTCGTACACCCAGGTGAGCTCGGCGGGATCCAGAGCGTTCACGCCGGCTCCGAGCCCCAACTGGTAGAGCATGACGTCGCGGTCGGTCCACGACGCTTCGCGCACAGTCGGTTCGGCGGACAATGCCACCTCGAGATCGATAGCCATCAGTTCTCCAAAGTTCCGGCTCGGTAGACGGTCACGACGCACGCGCCGCCCAGTCCGAGGTTGTGCTGCAATCCGATTCGTGCGCCTTCGACCTGGCGAGCGTCTGCGGTCCCGCGAAGCTGCCACGTCAGTTCGGCGCACTGTGCCAGCCCGGTGGCACCCAGCGGGTGGCCCTTCGAGATCAGACCGCCAGACGGGTTGACGACCCACTGGCCGCCGTACGTAGTGGCACCGGATTCGACGAGCTTTCCGCCTTCACCGGCGCCACACATTCCGAGACCTTCGTAGGTGATGATCTCGTTGATCGCGAAGCAGTCGTGCAGTTCGATGACATCGACGTCGTCGATGCTGATGCCGGCTTCGGCAAAGACCTGCTCGGCGGCCGCAGCCGTCATCGGCGCGCCGACTACGTCGATCATCGACTTCTCGGCAAACGCTGCCGAGGTGTCGGTGGTCATGGCCTGAGCGACGATCTCGATCGCACGGTCCTCGAGTCCGTGCTCACGGACGAACTTCTCACTCACGACGACGGCAGCACCGGCACCGTCCGAAGTCGGTGAACACTGTGAGCGCGTCAGCGGCTCGTGAATCATCTTGTCGCCGAGCACCTGTTCGAGGGTGTACTCGTCACGGAACTGCGCATACGGATTGTTGACCGAGTGCTTGTGGTTCTTGACCGCCACGGCTGCAATCTGCTCGACCGTGGTGCCGTACTTCTTCATGTGCTCGACGGCGGCATTACCGAACAACTGAGCGGTCATGGGCGATCGGGCGAAGCCGTAGTCCTCGACCATGATCTTCAGCTGCGAGTCCAAAGTGGTGACCTTGGGCATCTCACCGGTTCCGGTCAGCGCCGTTTTGGTCATCTTTTCGAAGCCGACGGCCAGTGCGCAGTCCGCTTGTCCGGCCTGTACCCACTCGCGCGCCGTCATCAGTGCCGTCGAGCCGGTGGCGCAGTTGTTGTTGACGTTGAAGATCGGGATACCGGACAGACCCGTTTCGTACAGGGCACGCTGGCCTGCTGTCGACGCGTTGAACACGTAACCGACTGCAGCACGCTGGATCTGGTCGTAGCTGATCCCGGCATCGGTGAGTGCATTCGAGACGGCTTCGGTCACCATGTCCGGGTATTCCCAGTCGCGGGTCTCGATCTTCTCGAACTTGGTCATGCCCACGCCGATGACGAAGGTGCGATTGCTCATGTGCAGATCACTTTCCCGGTTCGGGGTCGCGAGGCAGACCCAGGATTCGCTCACCGATGATGTTGAGCTGAACATTGGTTGTACCACCCGCGATGGACATGCACTGCGAGTTCAAGAACATCTGGGTTGCAGACATCCGATGCTGGTCGCCCAGAAGTGAACTCGGCCCGGCCCACTCCATTGCCACATCCCAGACCTGCTGGATGTGCTCGACACCGATCAACTTCGCCACCGAGGATTCGGCCCCCGGCTGCGCGCCGGTGAGCGAGCGCAGCGTGGTGCGCAGACCGAGCAGACCGCCGGACTGCGCGTCGCACAGCACCTTTCCGAGCACCGTCAGCTGCTCGTCGTCGATGCCACCGGGTAGTCCGTCGACCAGACTCAGAAGAGCCTCACCACCCGATCCGAGAGACGAGTCGTTGGACAGCGAGACACGCTCGTTGGCCAGTGTGGTGCGAGCGAGCTTCCAGCCGTCCCCCGGCTCGCCGACCAGGCACTCGTCGGGGACGAAGACGTCGTCGAAGAAGACTTCGTTGAACAGTGCTTCACCGGTGATCTCGCGAAGCGGGCGAATGTCGAGGCCGCTGTTCTTGATGTCGATCAGGAAGTAGGACAGGCCCTTGTGCTTGGGGGCGTCGGCGTCGGTGCGCGCGAGGCAGATTCCCCAGTGCGCGTCGCGTGCCATCGACGTCCACACCTTCTGGCCCTGCAACTTCCAGCCACCGTCGACCTTGGTGGCCTTGGTGCTCAGAGCCGCGAGGTCGGAACCTGCGCCGGGCTCGGAGAAGAGCTGACACCAGACGATGTCGCCGCGCAATGACGGCGGGACGAACTTGGCAAGCTGCTCTTCGTTGCCGTGCGCGATGAGCGTCGGGATGACCCAGTTGCCGATGATCATGTCGTGCGGCTTGATCTTCGCAGCGCGCAGTTCTTCGGCGATGACCAGCTGGCTGACGGCGTCGGCGGACTTGCCCCACGGAGCCGTGAAGTGCGGTGCGGTGTAGCCCTTTTCCGCGAGATACGTCTTCTGCGCGGCACCTTCGAGTTCGAGTGCAGGAGCGAGCTCGGCGCGGACGTCGGCGCGGATCGCCTCGGCCTCGGGCGGCAACTCGATGCTGAGCACGCGACGGGTGCCGGCAATGGTCAGCTCGGCAACGCGACGACGCCAGGATGCCGTGGAACCCAGCAGAATTCGCAGGGACTGCGCGCGGCGCAGGTACAGGTGCGCGTCGTGCTCCCACGTGTAGCCGATTCCGCCGAGCACCTGGATGCAGTCACGCGTGACGGAGAAGCCGGCTTCGAGGGCCGTGGCTCCAGCGACGGCTGCTGCGAGAGAAGCCTCTTCGGCACCGACGCCGTTGGCGGGCGTCAGTGCGCGCGCAGCGTCCCACGCGCAGACGCGCGCCTGCTCGGCAAGAGCGAGCATCCGAGCGGCCTTGTGCTTGACGCCCTGGAACTGGCCGATCGGGCGACCGAACTGCTGACGCACCTTCGCGTAGTCGGCCGAGGTCGTGACGGCCCAGTCGGCCAAACCTGATGCCTCGGCCGCGAACAGTGTTGCGGCAATGTCGAGTACACGCTGCGTATCGATGGTGAGGATCTCGGAATCGGCGAGGATCAGACCGTCGACGGTGACCTCGGAGTTACGACGTACGACGTCGTAACTGGCCAAGTCCGTGACCTCGAGGCGGTCACGTCCGAGCAGAACGAATCCGCTGTCCGTCGCGAGGAGGAACACGTCGCCGACATGGCCACCGAGAATCTGGCTGGACGTTCCACTGAGGGTGGCGGTGTCGCCGTCGCGGGCGATCTTCAGCGAACCCGGCTGCAGTGCAACGGCTCCGAGTGTGCTGCCGTCGACCAGTCCGGCCAGCGGAGCGGTGACTCCGGCGTCGCTGAGAACGGCGCTGACCACGACTGTCGGCAGGAACGTGCCGGGAACCATGGAGCGCCCGAGTTCCTCGACGACGATCGCGAGCTCGACCAATCCGTATCCAGCGCCGCCGAATTCCTCGGCCACGTGTAGTCCGAGAAGTCCCTGCTCGGCAAGCCCGCTCCAGAGTTGGGGGCGAGTTTCGACCTTCGCCTCGACCGCTTCACGGATAGCGGTGGGTGTTGCGTGACGTGCCGCCCAGCCCCGTACGGAGTCGCGGAGGTCACGATCTTCTTCACTCAATCCAATGGTCATGTCTACCTCGTCAATTCGACAGTGTGAGTACGGGTCAGATGCGTTCGATGATGGTGGCGGTAGAGAGGGCGCCACCGGCGCACATCGTGACCAGCGCCGTGGACTTGTTCGAGCGCTCGAGTTCGTGCAGCGCGGTCGTGATCAGACGAGCGCCGGTCGAACCGACGGGATGCCCGAGTGCGATCGCACCGCCGTTGACGTTGACCTTGGACAGATCTGCGTCGTGAACCTGCGCCCAGGAGAGCACTACCGAGGCGAACGCTTCGTTGATTTCGACGAGATCGATGTCGTTCAGAGTCATTCCGGCCTTGTCGAGCACCATCTGGGTGGATTCGATCGGTCCGTCCAGGTGATAGAAGGGGTCGGATCCGACCATGCCGGACGCGACGATCCGCGCGCGGGGCTTCAATCCCCGTTCCTGCGCGCGCTCTTCGCTCATCAGCAGTACCGCAGCCGCGCCGTCACTGATCTGCGACGAGTTTCCGGCGGTGTGGATATGGCCTTCGATGACCGGCTTGAGTCCGGCCAGCGCCTCGGCTGTCGTCTCGCGCAGGCCACCGTCGCGCGTGACAGTGGCGATCTCACCGGTCGGCACACCTTCCTTGGTGACGACGGGAGCCTTGACGGGCACAATCTCACGGTCGAAGCGGCCTTCGGCCCAAGCCTGGGCTGCGCGGCGCTGCGATTCCAGGCCGAAGGCGTCGACGTCGGCGCGGGTGATGCCACGCTTCTCGGCGATACGCTGCGCAGAGGTGAACTGGTCGCCCATGTCGATGGTCCAGTCGTCCGGGTACGGGTTTCCCGTACCGGGCGCGTTTGCCTGGCCCAGGAACACACGACTCATCGCCTCGACGCCACAGCCGATACCGGCCGAGATCTGACCTGAGGAAATCAGGCCGGAGATCAAATGCACTGCCTGCTGGGCAGATCCACAGGCGCAGTCGATGGTGGTTGCCGCTGTGCTGTACGGCAATCCGGCGTGCAGCCACGCTTGCCGCGTGACGTTGTTGGACTGCTCACCTGCCTGGGTGACACAGCCACCGATGATCTGCCCGATGTCTTCCGGTGCGACGCCTGCTCGTTCGAGAACGCCGAGTTGCGCTGCTCCCAGAATCTCGGCGGGGTGCAGCCCCGCCAGGGCGCCGCGACGACGGCCGATCGGTGTCCGAGCGGCCTCGACGATGACTGCATGACCCATGATGTGCGCTCCTTCGTGGAGTTTTCGGTCGGTGAGCTGACTCACCGTCAACTTTTCTGTAATGTATTCTATTGTTGATGTCAGGGCAATGCCGGAATGAACGTCATCTTTGAACCAAGTTTGACTCAAATAATAGAATTGATTTCAATTTTGAGAACACGACGAACCCACCCCGAGAAGGGGCGAGGTCACGTCAGTGTCGTGAGAGATTCACCAAAAGCAGGTCGCACCCCTTGCGGATGTCGTACTCCGCATCCGGGATGGAAATTCGACCGTTGAGGCACGATTGGATGACCCCGAACCACAGCTGCATCAGCAGACGCAACCCGGTGTTGTCTTCCTCGGTCGGGTTCTCGATCCCGGCCGCATCGAGGATGATCTGCCGGAAGCCGCGATCGATCTTGCCCACGTCCGGCACCGTCGCGACGTTGGCGGTACTGGACGACTGCAGCATCGCAGTCGAAAGGGCCGGCCGACGCAGTAACCCGCGAGTCGCGCGCACCAGGACCTCGTACACGGCGTCCTGCGGATTGGCCGACTGCACCTGATGCTTGGCAAAACTGTCGCCGATCTGATCGATCTGCTCGACCATCACAGCAACGAAGAGGTGCGTCTTCGAAGGAAAATAGCGGTAAAGAGTGCCGATGGCCACGCCTGCCCGCTTGGCGACTTCGTGCATCTGAACCCGCGAGAGTTCTTTCTCGGTCCCCAATTCGGCGGCCGCTTCCAGCATCCGCACATGGCGCGCCCGCTGCTCGTCCGAACTGGGCTCAGCAGCGTCCCTGACCTCGGCAATTCTCGGCAACGTCGCCCCCATCATCGATTATGTGTCCCGGCCGCGAACGACCGCGCTAATTCTCTCACCTGGACCACCCATCTCGGCATATTGCCCGCTCAGTGGGACCTGGCATGGCCTTCCAGTGCCGTGCGGTATTCCGTGGACACCCCACCCTCTTGGAGTAAGGACGCAATGATGCAGGACTGGACCAGCGAGTGCGACGTGTTGGTAGTCGGCTCCGGCGGCGGAGCGCTGACCGGCGCATATACCGCCGCTGCTCAGGGATTGACGACGATCGTCCTCGAGAAAACCGATCGTTTCGGCGGGACCTCCGCCTACTCGGGTGCCTCGATCTGGCTCCCAGGTACCCAGGTGCAGGAACGCGCCGGACTTCCCGACTCGACCGAGAATGCCCGCACCTATCTGCGCGCGTTGCTCGGTGACGCCGAGTCCGAGCGCCAGGACGCCTACGTCGAGACCGCTCCCGCTGTCGTCGCTCTACTCGAGCAGAACCCGAACATCGAATTCGAGTTCCGTGCGTTCCCCGACTACTACAAAGCCGAAGGCCGGATGGACACGGGACGCTCCATCAACCCTCTAGATCTCGATCCCGCCGACATCGGTGACCTCGCCGGCAAGGTGCGTCCGGAACTGGACCAAGACCGCACCGGTCAGGATCATGCTCCCGGCCCGATGATCGGTGGGCGCGCACTGATCGGCCGTCTGCTGGCCGCAGTTCAGAGCACCGGTAAGGCAGAACTTCGCACCGAATCCGTCCTCACCTCCCTGATCGTGGAAGACGGCCGTGTTGTCGGCGCCGAGGTCGAATCCGGCGGCGAAACCCAGCGAATCAAGGCGAACCGCGGTGTCCTGATGGCAGCAGGCGGCATCGAAGGCAACGCCGAGATGCGTGAGCAGGCAGGCACCCCCGGCAAGGCGATCTGGAGTATGGGTCCCTTCGGCGCCAACACCGGCGACGCGATCTCTGCCGGTATTGCTGTCGGCGGCGCAACAGCCTTGCTCGATCAGGCGTGGTTCTGCCCCGGCGTCGAGCAGCCCGACGGCAGCGCCGCCTTCATGGTCGGCGTTCGCGGTGGGCTCGTCGTCGACAGCGCCGGTGAGCGCTACCTCAACGAGTCGCTTCCGTACGACCAGTTCGGACGAGCCATGGATGCTCACGGCGACAACGGCTCTGCCGTGCCGTCGTTCATGATCTTCGACTCGCGCGAGGGTGGCGGACTGCCCGCCATCTGCATCCCGAACACGGCGCCCGCAAAGCACCTCGAAGCCGGAACGTGGGTCGGTGCCGACACTCTCGAAGAACTCGCTGCCAAGACCGGACTACCGGCCGACGCATTGCGCAGCACTGTCGAAAAGTTCAACGATGCCGCAAAACTGGGCGTCGACGAAGAGTTCCATCGCGGCGAAGACCCGTACGACGCGTTCTTCTGCCCACCCAACGGCGGCGCGAATGCGGCACTGACGGCCATCGAGAACGGTCCGTTCTACGCGGCCCGCATCGTCCTCAGTGACCTCGGCACCAAGGGCGGATTGGTCACCGACGTCAACGGCCGAGTCCTGCGTGCTGACGGCAGCGCCATCGACGGCCTGTACGCCGCAGGCAACACGAGCGCGTCACTGAGCGGCCGCTTCTACCCCGGCCCCGGAGTTCCACTCGGCACGGCCATGGTCTTCTCGTACCGAGCAGCTCAGGACATGGCGAAGTAACCAGCACAACGAGGTCGTGGGGCAGGCGATGTCAGAATCACCTGCCCCACGACCCCTTTCAGGCTGCCCTCTTTCAGGGCGTCGCCAGGTTGAAATTCGGATCGAACGTGTCCATGATGTCGGCGAAGCGAGTCAGCGCCGAAACATCACCGTCGGACGTGACTTTTCCGGTGTCGAGGATGGCAGAGGCCTTTCCTGGTTGGAGAAGGATGCCGGCAAGCAACGCCTTGGGACCGGTCAGGGTCAGTTGCGCGTCAGGGGCGCGGCCCGAACGCGCGTTGAGAACTGCCCGTCGAATCCACATGTTCCAATCCTGTTTCGTGTCAGCAAAACTGAAGTTGATCGAAATGTCGACGTCGTCCGCCTTCTCCGCGATGAGATGTACTCCCGCATAGTCGAAGAGCAGATCGATCGGCATCGACAAAATCGTGTCCGTGCTGTCGGTGTTGACTTGACCGGCACCTGTGACGCCGTTGCGCAATTCCATTGCGGTGGCGAGGAAGATCGACCGATACTGCGGGACTTCCTGCTGGTATCCGAGTTGCTCGTAGGCGTCGGCCTGCAGGTTCTTTGCTTCCTCGTCGTCAGGATCGGCGAAGACCAGGTGATGGAGTAGCTGCACCGCCCACCGATAGTCGCCCGCTTCAAAAGCACTGCGCCCCTCGGCAAGTATCTTCTCTCGCCCGATCAGGTCGACGTGCCGCTTGGCATGATCCTCGGGCAGCAACGGCAAGATCGTCGCCGGGTCACCGTCCCAGAATCCCAGCTCCTTGTGGAAGACCGCGCGGACGTTGTGGTGCAGTCCGCCGTGGTAGTAGCGGTTGTACCACTTCTGTCCGATGGCTTCCGGTAGCCGGACGACCTCCGCAGCTTCGAGCGGCGTGTAGCCCTGGTTCGCGAACCTTAGCGCCTGGTCGTGAATGAACTTGTACATATCCCGTTGTGATTCAAGGAATTCCACCACCGTGGCGTTCCCCCACACAGGCCACGTGTGCGGACCGTGGTGAACTTCGACCTCGTCGCCCCACCGCACCAAAGTCTCATCCAGGTATCTGGCGAAGTTGCGCGCATCTCGGGTGCGTGCGCCTCGGATCGTCTGGATGTTGTGCATCGAGTGATTGGCGTTCTCGGCACAGGTGAGCGCTTTGATGGCCGGGATCCAGATATGCATCTCCTCCGGCGCTTCGGTGTCGGGAGCGTAGAGGAACTCGAAGTCCCACCCGGCGAGATTGCGTACCTCACCGGTCTTGGTGATGCCGTCAGTGGGCGGAATGTAGGTCATGTGGATGTTCATCCCGTCGGCGCCTGATCCCAGACCGACGGTCACCAGACCACAATCACATTGGGGCAGAATCAAACCGAAGGTGTACCCCATCCGCCGCGACATCGCATTGCCGGTGATGACGTTCTCGCCGATCGCAAACTTGTTGAAAGACTCGATGGTTCCAGGCGCGACGATCGGAATCTTGCCGGACACCACGTCTGCTTCGTCGACGAGGCCCTTGACGCCGGCGTAGTGGTCGAAATGCGTGTGGGTATAGATGATCGCGACGATCGGCTTGTTGTTGCCGAGTTCACGGCGGAAGAGTTCCAGGCCTGCTTTGGCTAGATCAGCGCTGGTGGTGGTGTCGATGATGACCAGTCCGTCCGGCGCATCGACAATGGTCAGGTTAACCGCGAACCTGACTTGGTACAGCCCGTCGACAACCTTGTAGAGCCCGCAGCGCCTCACCAACTGCGACTGCCGCCACAGACTGGGGTTCACAGAGTCAGGCGCTTGCTTGTCATCGGTGATGTACTCGAGAGGTTGACCGTCGTGAATCAGATCGCCCTCGTCGTTGAAGACCTGATCGTTCTCCCACCCGGCGATGAACCCGCGGTCCGCGTCGCCGAAATCCTCCCGGTCAGACATGGGATAGTCGTCGACTGCCGCGCGATTGACCTCGACGGTGAACGGTGTTGCAGGCTTGGTCTCAGCACCCATGAGCACTCTCCTCCGGTCCTTGTGTCCTCGTCCACGCAAGAACGCGATGCCATCGGACGTGACCTCACGCGGAACCCTGTCCAGTCAATCTGGCGGTCTCGCGGTATTTGCACCTCACCCGTGGCAGATGAGATCGCGGCTGAACCCCAGGTGGCCGGGGATCGCATCGAGCAGACGCCACTTGAAGGAAGTCACTTGGCGGACGCTGCGGCGGCTCGAATCTCCTCACACATCGCTGCGAAGGCGCGGTCGTCGGCGGGATCCGCCGGCACTGCCAGTGCAATGCCGTCGCAGAGACTCGCGTATTTCGAACTCAGCACCCCGGGGAGTTCGGCGTAGGTGCATTGCGTGACCAAGATGTCGAGAACATCGTCCGTGAGCACAGCTGGTAGTCGAGCCCAATCACCCGTTCGTGCCATCGCAGTCAGCTTCTCGCCGATCCCCGCCAAGCCGAGAACCTCGAGCGCGATTCGATATGCCGGTGTGGAGTAGAGAAAGGCAAGTTCACTGCGCACCGCTTCTCGTTGAGCAAGTATCGCGGCACGATCTTTGCCGGTGATCGTCTTCGGAACGGCAATCAGCCGCGGCTTCCTTCCGCCGGCCGTCAATGATGGAATGATCCTCTCCGCGAGCACCTTCGGATGGGAGCTGGTGGGGTGAGCAACAAAGCCGTCGGCGACGGCTCCTGCCAGTGAGCACATGCGGGAGTTCACTCCCCCGGTCCAGATCTCGGGAGCTGGAACGTCGAGCGGCCCCGGATTGAAGTAGGGCTGCAGTCGGTTGAAGGTGTAGTGCGAGCCGGCATAGTCGAGTTCGCCGCCCGTCTGGAACGCTTGAAATATCTCCCGTACAGCACTGACGTAATCGCGCAGTTGTGCAACAGGATTGGTCCACGGCATCGAGTACCGCCCGACGATGTTCCCGCGCACCTGCGTTGCGAGCCCCAGTTGAAATCGCCCACCCGAGAAACCTGCAAGATCCCAGGCAGCCAAAGCCGTCACCATGGGACTGCGCGCAAACGCGACAACCATCGACGTCCGGACAGTGAGAGTACTGCTGTGCTCGACGGCCAGTGCCGCCACGGCAAAGGGGTCGCGAATGGTCTCGGAGATGTGCACCGTGTCGAAACCGAGGTTCTCGATGCGTTCGACGTGCTGAGCCACCTGCCGCAGCGGAGTGTCGGCAGGTAGCGAGGTCACCAATTCCATGTCAGCCCAAAGGCTCCAGACGAATCGACAGCAGCTTTCCTTCTGTTGCCACCTTGCGAGCGTGTTCGTTGAAGTCCGGGGCGGCACAGACGAACAGCGTACGACCGTCGGAACCGCCGAGCCCGCAAGCGAAGACGCCGCTGTCGAAGGCAATTTCATCGATTGTCTTGCCAGACGGGTCGACGTGGAGAATTCGACTTCCGAGTGCGTCGGCCACCCACATCGAATCGTCTCCGTCGATGCAACATCCGTCGGGCGCAACAACGATCTCAGCGAGGGTGGTCTCCATCTCGGGTCCACCAGGTACCGGCCCGAACGACGCCCAATCACGGCGTTCGCCCAGAGAGCCGTCGGGCTGGACGGCAAACGCACTGATTCGATTTCCCAGCGTTTCGTCCACGAGCAGATCTTCGGTCGACGTCAGAGCCATCCCGTTGGGGAAGTGGAGATCTCGCGCCACGACGTGCACCGATCCGTCCGGGTCGACGCGGAGGAGATCTGCCGTCTCGACGGGGGCCAGGTTCATCAGGTCGAACCCGAAGTTGCCCACGTACGCTCGTCCCTGCGCGTCGACCAGCATGTCGTTGACGTTGGCACTCACGTACTCGGACAAGTCTGCGTGCACCACCAAATCGCCATCAGATTGTCGCCGCAGAATCTTCTGGTCCCGCATGGAGACGACCAGTAATCTGCCGTCCGGAAGCCACCCCAACCCGGACGGCTGCCCTGGAATCTCCGCCTCGACGCGTACGTCGGTCCCGTCCTCACGGGCCGAAATCACCTGGTAGGTATAGAAGTCCGACACCCAAATTCGGTCCTCGTGCCAGCGCGGGCATTCGAAGTAGGTATATCCCTCGAGAACTACCGCAACCTCTGGTGCCATCAGGCTCTCCCACGTCGGTGATTGAATGGTGTGTTCACTCCATTCAATCACCGGTGCCCCGGTGGCGGTGTCCGATTCCCGACTACTCGCCGCGGTATACCTTGTCCAGCACGTCGAACGCGGATTCCCACCCGTCGTAGACGTTGCCGTCGCCCTTGAAACCCGGGATCCCGACCAGATGGAATGTCATCTCGGTCTTGTCTCCCCGATCTGCGAGCGTGACCGTGATTCGAGGCGCGGTGTCCACCGAATCTCCTGGATTCCCCCAGGTGAAGACTAGCTTCTTCGGCTCGTCGACCTCGAGATAGGTTCCACCGGTGGGAAACTCGGCACCATTCTCGTCGTTGATCATCAGGTAGCGGTACGTTCCGCCAACTCTGGGGTCGATCGTGACGTGCTCCCGAGGGCTGCTGACACCCTCAGGGTGCCACCACCGCGCCGCCTCGTCGGGATCGGTCCACGCTTGCCAGACAAGGTCACGCGGCGCATCGAAGATCCGGGTGATGGTGAATTCTGCGGTGGCATCGGCATTCTGGTCACTCATTGTCCTTCTCCTTCTTCGGTCGACGTTGCTTCAGCTCACGTAGACGCTCGTCGAGGAGGTCGAAGCGTTCGTTCCAACCGCGCCGGTGTTCGTCGACCCAGGCGCTGGCGTCGTCGAGACCCTCCGCGCGAAGGGTGCACGTGCGCCATTGCGCGGTGGCGGTTCGTTCGATGAGACCGGCTCGCTCGAGCACCTTCAGATGCTGCGAGATGGCGGGCCGACTCATCTCGAACGGCTCGGCCAGCTCACCGACGGTCATCGAACCATCCGTCAGGCGAGAGAGCATTTCACGCCTCGTCGGGTCGGCCAGTGCGCTGAATACTGCATCGAGTCGACCACTTCGCTCGTCCATGTAAGCAACTCCTTAATTAAGGAATAGCTTAAACATAGAACTCGCGATCTTAAGCGTCAACCCCTTCAACTCCAGGTGTATCGAAGCCTCTCGACGGTTGTCGCCTCGTCCATCTGGGAGAACGTCTCCTGCTCAGCTCCCTTCACGGACACCATCGCTTCGATGATCGACTCCCCGAAGATTTCCCTCGCCACCGAGGAGGAGTTGAACTTCTGCACGATCTCGCCGAGATCGGTGGGGACTCGGGTCACCCCGCGCTCATCACGTTCCGCCTCTGTGAGAGTCGACGGGTTCACCACGATTTCAGGCGGCAATGGCGCGGCATTGTCGATACCGATCTGCGAAAGACCGAGTACCGCAGCGGTGGCCAGATACGGATTGGCCGATGGATCGATGATCTTGACTTCGGCGTTGGCGCCGTGTGGATTCGACGGTGACTCCGTGCAGAACCTCAGTGCCGCTTCCCGGTTCTCGAGCCCCCAACAGACGTAGGCCCCCGACCAATTGTCCGGACGCAGCCTGAGGCCGGAGAGCGGCGAGGAAGCAAAGACGGCCGTGAATTCCGTGAGGTGAGAAAGGATTCCACCCAAAGCTGATGATCCTTCGTCGGTCATCCCGTAGTCCTGACCACCACCGGAGAAGACGGGCCGCCCACCTGAGATCAACGAAAAGTGCTGGTGTGCACCGTTCCCTGCACCTCCGATCGTAGGTATCGGTGAAAATGATGCCGCCAATCCATGGGCTCTGGCAGTGCGGCTGATCAAGATCCGGGCCAGCACCACAAGATCGGCGGCCTGAACGGGAGTTGCCGGAGCGATGGAGATCTCGAATTGATCCGGTCCGTACTCCGCATGAACTTGCTCGATATGAAGTTGTGCGCGTTCGGCATTGCGCAGAAGGTCCTTGAGGAAGTCCTCGCGGCGAAGGACTGCACCTAACCCGTACGCCGACCACGCTCCGTCGCACGCATCACCGAAAAGAGTGAATTCGATCTCGTGACCCACCCGAGCTTCCAGTCCGTCGGCAGCAAGCCGCGCCACGACGGCAGTGAGTGCGGACCGAGTGCACCCAGCAGCCGTCGAACCGTCTTGCTCGTACAAAGTGGCCGGCGCCCACGACACACCCTCGCCGAGATCGCGGAGGTCGGAGCGGTCGATACGCAACCGGAGATCACCCACGACGGAAAAGGAATCGGTGAAGGCAATCCGATCGTCGCTGCAGAAAACATTCCAACTCGGCGAGACCCCCGCACCGACTTCCTCGAAGACACCGCTTCGGCCTGCCGGCATCACTTTCGCCCGCGCGACACCCGCCATGTCCACGATCGAGCCGATAGTCAGCGCCGGAACTTCCCTCATCCAGAGGCAAATACCCCACTCGGCGGCGCGCCAACCGGTCAGATCAGGTTGTCCTCCACCGGCAGTCCGAACGCCGCCCGGCCGTACAGCGCCAACGCGCGCTCGGGTTCGTTGGCAACGTGAACGCTGCCCGCATGAACGTCTCGCCACGCACGCTCGATCGGGTTTCCACGAGAGAGGGAGTTCCCGCCTGCTGTCTTGAACAGCATGTCGATCGCCTCCACCGAACGTTCCGTCGCGCGAACCTGATCACGACGCGCGCGCAGCCTCATCGAGAGCGGAAGCTCCTTGCCGGCGACAGCAAGTTCGTACATCTCCCGGATATTGCGATCCATCTGCAGAATCGCGGCATCGATCTCCGACGACGCACGCGCGACGGCAACCTGAGCGAACTGGTCCTCACTGAACCGTCCACCACCCAAGCTCAGACGGACCCGCTCACGCATCACGTCCAGGTACCCCTCGTAACAACCGGCGACGATGCCCACACACGGAGCCGCGACCGTCGAGGTGAAGATACTCCCGAACGGAAGCTTGTACAGCGGACCAGGATTGACTGCTTGGCCTGGGCCGCGAAGTTGTGCGGTCTCGTAGTTGCGCTTCAATCGGTGCTCGGGCACAAAGGCCTTGTCGACCACGATCTCGTTGCTCGCGGTGCCGCGCATCCCCACGACATCCCAGACATCTCGGATCTCGTAATCCGTACGCGGCACCAACACCGTCATGAAATCGACCGGCCGGCCGTCCATCCCGACCACCATCGCGCCCAGCAATGCCCAACTCGCGTGATCACAGCCGGAAGAGAAGCCCCACTGGCCCGACAGTTCGTAACCACCGTCCACCGCCGTCAGTCGACCGACCGGCGCGTACGCGGACGAGATGAGCGTCGTCTGATCCTCTCCCCACACGTCTGCCTGTGCCTGGTCGTCGAAAAGCGCCAGATGCCACGGGTGCACTCCCACCACCGACGCGACCCAACCGGTCGAACCACAGGCAGCGGAGATTGCCCTGACCACTTCGTAGAAGTGGACCGGGTCGCTCTCGGCGCCCCCATATCTCTTGGGCGCCAGCATGGAGAAGACGCCGGCTTCGGAAAGCTCCCGGATGGTCCGTTCGGAGATCTTGCGCGAATCGTCGACCTTCTGAGCGCGGGCCGCGATCTTCGGAAGCAGATCACGGACTGAGCTCAGAACCTTGTTGACCATGGAAGACACTCCTCGCACCGAACCGTGAGGGAGCGGATCGGCAGATAGACATAACGGCTGCCCCGTCACGATATGTCGGTCACGCGTTCCGATGATCGGAAGTCCCGGAGGCCGGGATCAGCCGCCGGATCCTCTCGCTCGCCGCTGGTCCCGGCCAGTGAGACGAGGCCCCAGCGGTAATTCACGCTCCCCTAGCGTCGGGCGTCGACACTGACCCTGGAAAGGACGGGACTCATCGTGACGATCAATCAGTCCGACAACGACGAAGTTCGCGAGATCCAAGCTGGAACCGCGCCTACTCGCTTTGCACGTGGATGGCACTGCATTGGGCTCACGGAGTCCTTCAAGGACGGCCAGCCGCACTCCATCGAGGCGTTCGGCACCAAGCTCGTCGTCTTCGCCGACAGTGAAGGCAACGTCAAGATCCTCGACGCGTTCTGCCGTCACATGGGTGGCGACCTGAGCCAGGGCACCATCAAGGGAGACGCCATTGCCTGTCCGTTCCACGATTGGCGCTGGGGCGGCAACGGCAAGTGCCAGAAGATTCCGTATGCACGCCGCGTTCCCCCGCTGGCCAAGACGCGCGCATGGCAGACCCTCGACCAGGACGGCATGCTCTTCGTCTGGCACGACCCCGAGGGCAACCCGCCGACCGACGACGTAGCCATCCCCCGTATCGAAGGCGCGCTCAGCGACGAGTGGAGCGACTGGGTCTGGTACACCACGACCGTCGACACCAACTGTCGTGAAATCGTCGACAACATCGTCGACATGGCGCACTTCTTCTACGTGCACTACTCCTTCCCGACGTACTTCAAGAACGTCTTCGAAGGCCACGCCGCAACGCAGTACATGCGCGGCGTCGCTCGCTCCGATATGCGTCCCCACGCAGCAGGCACCCCGAAGATGGTCGGCAGCAACTCGGTTGCGACATACTTCGGCCCCTCCTTCATGGTCGACGACCTGACCTACGAGTACGAGGACTACAACGTCGACTCTGTGCTCATCAACTGCCACTACCCGGTCAGCGCTGACAAGTTCGTGCTCCAGTACGGCATCATCGTCAAGAAGTCCGATCGCTTCCAGGGTGAAGCCGCCGACGCGATGGCCGCGAACTTCGGTACGTTCATCGCCAAGGGCTTCGAGCAGGACGTCGAGATCTGGAAGAACAAGACTCGCATCGAGAACCCGCTCCTGTGCGAAGAAGACGGCCCGGTCTACCAGCTCCGTCGCTGGTACGAACAGTTCTACGTCGACGTCGCTGACATTGCTCCCGAGATGACCGAGCGCTTCGAATTCGAACTCGACACCGCGCGACCCGTCGCCGCCTGGCAGAAGGAAGTCGAAGACAACCTCGCTGCGAAGAAGGCAGACGAAGATGCAGCCTCTTCAGTGCGCTGAGTGCAAGGCGCAGGTCCTGGTCCAGAAGAACAGTTGGGAACACACCACCGTTCAGTGGAGTGACCAGGCCCGCGCCCAGTGCCTCGAAATCGCCGACGACCGTGAATTCGGGCAACGTGAGGGACGACCCGGTGCTCCCCGCAAGGAGTGCGGCGCCTTGATCGCGTCCATCGTGAACGCTGCAACGGCCGGCAAGCTCGAGATTCTCAACGACGAGCCGGTGCCTCAGCCGATCGTCGACGACAGCGAACCAGTACCCGCTCCGTTTCACTAGCCGAGCCAACATCTTTCGAAGAAGGTAGTAATGATCGATCCCCAGTACTACGGCCCGTGGGCAGTCATCGCCGGCGGTTCCGAAGGTGTCGGCGCAGGGTTCGCCGACGAGCTCAGCAAGATCGGCATCAACCTCGTTCTCATCGCCCGCAAGCCGGGGCCGCTCGAGGAGACTGCGGCCAAGGCACGCGCCAACGGCGTCGAAGTACGCACTCTCGCACTGGATCTATTGGTTCCCGACGCGCTCGACCAGATCAAGGCTGTCACCGACGACGTCGAGGTCGGCCTGCTCATCTTCAACGCCGGCGCCAACAGCTACGGCCACGAGTTCGTGACCGGTGATCTGACCGGATTTGCCGGAGTCATCGAGCTGAACATCAACAAGCAGCTCGAACTCTCGCACCACTTCGGCGGTTTGATGAAGGATCGCGGACGAGGCGGCATCATGCTGCTCGGTTCGCTGGCCGGATTCATGGGCTCCGAGCACCAGAGCATCTACGCGGCCTCGAAAGCTTTCGGTCGCATCTTCGCCGAAAGCCTGTGGCTCGAACTTCAGCCGTACGGCGTTCACGTCGTCGAGTTCATTCTCGGTGTCACTCGCACGCCGGCCATGATTCGCGCGGGATTGAACTTCGACATCCCGGGCATGAACGTCGCAGAGCCCGAGGATGTTGCACGCGAAGGCCTCGAACACCTTGCCGACGGCCCGATCTGGGTTGCTGCAGGAAACTACGAAGGCGCCAAGAAGCGCAGCGGCTTCCCCCGAGACAAGATGGTCAAGGGCGCTGCCGAAGCGATGCGCAAGCTGCTGAACCGCTGACTTCTGCTGTGCGCCTTTATTAACCCCCCGACGTTAAGAAAGGCGCACAGCATGGGCGTCGACATCACCACTCTTCTCGACGAACGCGAGATCACCCGCTCCATTTTCGAGTTCGCCCGAGCCATGGATGCGCGGGACTGGGATGAACTCCACCGGATCATGACTCCGGACGCTACGGCAGAACTGGGAACCGGAACTCTGCGCGGACCTGCCGAGGTTGTGGCTTCCATCCGCTCGTTCCTCGACGAGTGCGGTCCCACCCAACATCTGATCGGCAACGTGCTGGTCGAGGTGGTCGGTGATATTGCCACCAGCCGCTCCTATGTCAGCGACATGCATGTGGGCACCGGGAGCAAAGCTCACCTGAACTTCTTCACCCTCGGCGACTACCACGATTCGTGGACCCGAATCGACGGAAGGTGGCGAATGACGCACCGCACCAAGCATTCACACGCCAGTCAGGGATCCATCGAGGTTCTGGGCGCCGGCCCCAGCGGTTGGCGGAGTTGACTCAGCTCAACATCGACGAACGGCCGGTCGCGAGTGGACTCTTGCTGGTGAGTCCACCGTCGACCACCAAGGTTTGCCCCGTCATGTAGCGAGATTCGTCCGAGGCCAGGTAGACCATGGCGTGTGCGATATCCTCGGGTTCACCGAGGTAGGGCAGCGCGTTTGCCTGCTTCATGCCGTCGATGACATCAGCAGGGATGTTGTCCACGAGTGCGGGTGTCATGATCGCGCCCGGCGCTACGGCGTTGCACCGAACACCGTTTGCTCCGTACTGGACTGCGATGTACTGCGTCAGACGAATGACTGCCGCTTTGGCGGATCCGTAGGCAGACTGCAGGGAATCCCCGATCAATCCACCTACCGAGGCCGTGTTGACGATCGATCCTCCACCGGCACTGTTCATGTGCGGAATGGCAAGTCGTGAAGCGACGACAGTGCTGCGGACGTTGAGCGACATCACGCGATCCCACTCGTCCAGGTCCATCCGGAGCAGGTCGAGATCCTTGCGCGGATTACTACCGCCCACGTGATTGCACAAGACGTTGATGCCACCGAATTCGGCGACCGCCCTTTCGATCATCGCTGCCAGAGACTCCTCGTTCATGACATCGACGCCGAAACCCAGCGCAGTGCCGCCGGTCTCGCGTATCGCCGCCGCTGCTTCCTCCGCTCGAGCTGGATCGAGGTCGGCGACCAGCACCTTCGCGCCTTCTGCCGCCATGAGTTGTGCTGCTGCACGCCCGATTCCGCTGGCGGCGCCGGTGATCACTACATTTTTGCCTTCGAGCCTGTTCATATTCATTCCCTTCGCGGGGAATCGCCGTACCCGGATCTCATGTGCCCGAAATTGACAGCTCGGCGATTACCCGATCACTACCAGTGAACGCAGGATCGACAGCCGCGTCCAACTTTCTTGAATGAACTCACAAGTACGTGACCACGGCCCGCGCACCTGCTACACCGCCGAAATCGAGTGGCGACGGAAGACACCATTGTGCTGAAGTGGCACTATGCAGAATTCTGTTCGACCGCTGTCCATCGACGACCTCGACCGTGCCGCCGAGGTTCTCGGCGAGGCTTTTGCCGACTATCCCTGGACGAACTGGTGCGTCGCCGAAGACTCTCACGTGGAACGGGTCGCCGCTCTGCAACGGATCTACCTCGAACACCTGGCACTACCGTTCGGACGTTCATACATCGATGATTCAGGCAACGGCGTCATCGCAGTCCTGCCGCCCGACGCCCCGGAGCCTGATGAAGCGACTGTCGAGAAGATCGTGGAACTGCACGGAGATCGGTTCGAGCGCGTTCTCCAGGCTGACGAACAACTGTCTGCGCTTCCCGCCCTCGAGCACGCGTGGTCGTTGGCAACGATCGGTACGACACCGCGTTCGCAGGGCAGTGGATTGGGCTCTGCACTACTGAAACATGCTTTGGCGGAACTGGATCGAACCGAACAGGCTTGCTGGCTCGACACGTCGACCGAACGAAATCTCCCGCTGTACCAACGGTTCGGTTTCACGATCGTCGGCCAGACCTCGCTCCCCGACGGACCGGACGTATGGCGGATGCATCGACTTCAGGGCTGATTGTTCGACTTCAGCACTCGCCGAATCATTTTCGACAACGACGCGTATTGGGTGATCGTGTTGACGGCGATCCACCTCGAGACCGGCCACGTCCGGGTCCACGAGAAAACCCCGACCGACAGCAGTTGATCGTCTTCGAGAGTTCCCACGTATCGACGCAGCGCTGCGACAGCCGCGCGCAAACGATCCCGAAGCTCTCGAACCGAGGTACCTGCACTCGCCTCGACCACCGACTGGTTCAGCGCGGGTGTTTGCGTCCACTTGTAACCCGCAGCCGGCGTCTGCGGTGTCTCGTCTCGCAGTCCGGCACCTATCCACTCTACGACGGCCTCTGCCCACCAGACACGCACAGCGAGTACGTCGTGCACCGTCCACGCATCGACGGCAACGGCGTCGAACGCATCGGCCTCGGCGACGCCGTCGAGTAACGCGTCGAGTTTCGAATACGCCGAGTCCAGCGCACTCGCCAGTTCCTCACGTGACAAGGTCTGCGCCACAATGCCTCCGAACGATCAGTAGAGAAAGAAGAAGCGGGACCATCTCGACTCGATGGCCCCGCATTCAACATTAACGTCCTACGAGTTTCAGTTCAGCTCGCCCAGGAACCTTTCGAGGTTCTCGGCGATCTCCTTCGACTTGGTGTGGTGTAGGTAGTGGTCTCCGTCCAGCAAGACCAATTCACCATGATCGACCGATGCTGCCTGTCCTTCGTGCAGCTCTGTCCAGCCCTGGACCTTGGAATTCTGTACAGCGAACAACAGAATCGGGAGATCGGCAGGGAACGTCTTGCCGATCGCCGCGGCGAAGTTGCTGGAAAGGTGATCCATTTCGTTGAGATACGTGTCGCTGAAGTTGTTCTTCGCGACCAGATAGCGCATCTCTTCCTTTGTAGCTTCGTCGAGCGACTGCTCCGAATCTTCATTGCCCTGGATTTGCGCAAGAACCTCGGAGAAGCCCAGATTCTTCGCAATTCTAAATGCTTCGATCGGGAACTTTTTGTCCATGTTCGGCTGCCCCGGGACGCTACTGTCGATCCCGACGAAAGCGGTGACCTCGTCACGATACTTCGCGGTGTAGTCGAGTGCGTAGAGCCCGGCGATGGAGTGCCCCATGAGGATGTATTGATCGATTCCGAGGGATTGCACGGCGGCATGCACTTCTTCGACGATGTTATCCGCAGTCCGGTCTTTGTCAGTTCCGTCACTGTAGCCGTAGCCGAAGGGTTCGATCACAACGACGCGATAGTCGGGTGCAAGTTCGTCCACCAACGGCTGAAAGTCGATAATCGGAGCAGACGTTCCGAAGCCGGGAAGGAGGACTATGGTCTGTTCCCCTTGTCCCTGGATGGAGACACTCATGTTCTTGCCGTCAACGGATACCAGTTGACTGCGCGGGTCGACGGGAGGGACTTCCGCCCTACTCGCACGGACGTTGAATACCAGGACAATTGACACCAGCACAACCAGAACAACAGATAGTGAAGCCAACCCTCTCTGAGGTTCACCCCGAAAAGTGGACAGTGGTCACGCGGCCATCGAGGTCGCGGT
>NZ_CAIJDS010000034.1:0-73737 GCF_903819475.1 Rhodococcus sp. UFZ-B548 | reverse complement strand
TCGACCCCACCCCTTCAGACCTGCACCATTCGGCATTTAGTTCAGTCAACGGGGCCTGGCCGTTACCGCAGCCGCGCTCGTATCCACCCGGATGTGGTCGGTTGTCGACAATCGCGGTCCGGGACAGCAGCTCTTCCAGTTCCGATCGTGTCGGGCTGCCCGGGGCCGAATCGAGACGCTCGTCCCCGAACCATCCGCAGGACGCGACGAGACATACGAGCGCGAGCGTCGACAGGATCGCAGATAACCGTGCAACCACCTGTGCCCCCGTCCGTCGTAGACGGTGATTCAACGCCGCCCGTCGTAGACCGTGATTGAACCATCGGGGGCCGACAGAAATCAGCCGAACTCGATCACCACTTTGCCGGCTGAATGGCCGTCTTCGACTGCAGCGAGCGCTTCCCCAGCGCGGGAGAATGGGTAACGGCCGGACACGGACGGGTCGAGGGTCCCATCGGCCACGAGTGCCGCGACCTCCGTGAATACTGCTGTAGTTCTTCGGCGTTCGACACCACCGCCGCCGAGTCGGCTCGCCGCCAGAGGATCGGCGATGCTCAGGATCGGCGCGTCCGATCGGGCGAGCTCAGCGCCGCGAGTGAGAGTGTCCCCGCCGACCAGGTCGAAAACCGCGTCCACTCCGTCTGGGGACAACGCGGACACTTCGCCTGCGAAGGCGTCTCCCGACGCAACCCACCGTGCTCCCGCTCCCTCGATCGCGGTTCGCTTGGACTCACTCGCGACGCCGATGACGTCGATGCCGCGAGACACCGCAAGCGCGGTCGTGCTTCGACCAACGCCGCCGCCGGCACCGAGGAGCAGGAGTGTTGCCCCGGGTTTCAGATCCAGACCGTGGAGAGCGTCGTAAGCCGTTCCCGCCGCAACCGTCAGCACCGAGGCATCGGCCCAGGACACGGTCGGCGGCTTGTGTGCTGTCGAGGAGACGTTGAGCAATGTCGACGCGGCGTAGCCGCCGAAGCCGGTAGCGGTAGCGCCGAACACTTCGTCGCCGACCTCGAACTCGGTGACCCGCGGACCTACTCCGATGACAACACCGGACACTTCGCGGCCCAGAACCGCAGGCAGCGTCACCGGGACAGTATCTTTTCGAGTACCCGCGCGAACTTTCCAGTCAGCTGGGTTGACGCCCGCCGCTCGGACCGACACCAGCAGTTGGCCGGCACCCGGTGGGGGCAGGGTGACGTCGAAGTAGGACTGTGTGTCGGGTCCGCCGTACTCGGTGAAGCCGTATGCCGTCGTCATGACTGCCAGCCTATTGCCCAGCCAGATCGGAAGGACGGTCCGGAAGGGTGGTGACCAAAAGCGGTGTCGGTGGCACCTGATTGGATGGTCGGATGCTGCATGGACTCTGGTCACCGGGATCGGGGCTCAAACTGTGGGTCGACGGGCACGACGGTGCCGGAACCGACGATCCGCGAGATCCGGTCAGTGCTGTCCTGCATCGTAAGTTCCGTCATCGTGTGAATGTCGCTATGCCGCCCGTGCCTGGCGGGCCTTTGCAGAGTGAGTACGCAAGTGTTGCGTTAGCGCCGCCGGACGCAGTCGATCTCCTGCTGCGGTTCAAGGCCGACGACCAGCGAATCGCGGGAGACCTGCACTTTCTCGTGCACGTGGCGCGAGGAATCGACCGTTGGGTGCGCGCCGGCCGGGTGGTGCCGGCGCTGACGCGAGCCGAGGGTAGTTGGTGGCCGCGGTGGCAGTTGTCGGTGGGGGAACGCCAGCGCGCCTGGATCGGCGAATTGGTAGTGGCCATGCCGCCGGTGCAGCGGGCGGTCGGCTCGCCGAGGGCGACGATCGAAGACATCACGAACGAACTCACGGACCCGATCGTCCGTCGTGTTCTCGGTGACTCGCATCCGGTGGTGCAGACCCCGCTGTGGCAGGCCGTGTTGTCCGGGGACGCTTTCGACGACGTGTCGGTACGAGCGGCCGAGGGACTCGCCGAATGGGGGTCGACGTTCACCGCCGGAGAGCCGGACCTGGTTCTGCGGCTGATCGAGCCTGAACTCGACGACAATTCCGATCCGGACGACGATGCGCTGTGGCGTCTGCAAGTGTGTTTGCGTCCCGAAGGTGAAGCGCCCGAACGTATTCGACTGCACCGGGCAGATCCCAAACGTATCCAGCTCGGCAGCCGCAAACTCGAAGAGGCGATCAAGGCTTACCCACGTTTTCGCGACGTGCCGCGCGACGAGGACAGTCTCGACCTGTTGCTGCCCACTCCTGTCGTGATGGACCTGGTCGGACACGGCGCGATAGTCCTGCGAGAGCGAGGGATCACGCTGCTGCTTCCGCGTGCCTGGAACGTGGTGTCTCCATCCCTGCGTGTGCGGGTGACCTCGGCGGCGTCTCCGATCGTTGCGGAGAATCGTACGGTCGGTATGGACCAATTGCTGGAATACGATTGGGAATTGGCGCTCGGAGACAAGGTGCTCACCGCCGAGGAAATGACCCGACTGGTCGATGCGAAGTCCGATCTGGTCCAGTTGCGCGGCGAGTGGGTTCAGGCGGACAAAGACGTCCTGGCCCGCGCGGCTCGTTTTGTCAGTCAGCGGCATTCGAGCGGGGACCGAGCGATTGTCGATCTGATCAAGGATTTGATCGCCGACGACCTCAAAGACCTGCCGGTCGAGGAAGTGAAGGCAACCGGATGGGCTTCGGCACTGCTCGATCAGTCGGTAGCTCCGCGGCAGGTCGCGGTACCGTCGACGGTCAACGCGACTTTGCGTCCGTATCAACGACGCGGTCTCGACTGGTTGGCGTACATGAGTGCCCTCGGGCTCGGCGCGATTCTGGCCGACGACATGGGTCTGGGTAAGACGCTGCAACTGTTGGCGTTACTTGCGCACGAGAAGTCCGAGACAGCAACACTTTTGGTGTGCCCGATGTCGGTCGTGGGAAACTGGCAGCGTGAAGCGGCGCGATTTGTGCCGAGCTTGCGCGTCTACGTTCATCACGGTTCGGATCGCGCTACCGGGGCGGAGTTGGAACAGGCAGTTCGTGAGAGTGATCTGGTGATCACCACCTACGCGCTCATGACCCGCGACGTCGCGGCGCTCAAGGATCTCGACTGGCGGCGCGTGGTGCTTGACGAAGCTCAACACATCAAGAATGCCAAGACATCTCAGGCCCGCGCTGCTCGCAGCATTCCTGCGGACCACCGCGTTGCTCTGACCGGAACGCCGGTGGAGAACCGGCTGGACGAGTTGCGGTCCATCCTCGATTTTGCCAATCGCGGGGTACTCGGCTCTGAGCAGATGTTCCGCAAACGGTTTGTCGTACCGATCGAGCGGGAAAAAGATCAACTTGCCGTCTCGAGACTGCGAGCCGTCACGTCCCCCTTTGTGCTGCGACGGGTCAAGACCGATCCCTCCGTGATCGCGGATCTCCCGGAGAAGTTGGAGATGACGGTTCGAGCGAATCTCAGTGAGGAACAGGCGGCGTTGTACCGCGCCGTGGTGGACGAGATGATGGCGCAGATCAAGGGAACGGAAGGGATGAAGCGCAAAGGCGCCGTCTTGTCTGCGCTGACCAAACTCAAACAGGTGTGCAATCATCCGGCGCACTTCTTGCGTGACGGTTCGCCGGTGATGCGCCGCGGGCAACACCGTTCGGGAAAGCTCGGACTGGTCGAAGATATCGTCGAGTCGGTCATCGGCGACGACGAGAAGGTTCTGTTGTTCACACAGTTTCGTGAGTTCGGCGAATTGGTGGTGCCGTACCTGGCCGACCGGTTCACCACCGAGGTTCCGTTTCTCCACGGCGGAGTGTCCAAGGCTGGGCGCGACGCAATGGTCGAGGCATTCCAAGGTGAAGGCGGCCCGCCCATCATGGTGCTCTCGCTCAAGGCCGGCGGCACGGGTCTGAATCTCACGGCGGCCAACCATGTGGTTCACCTCGACAGATGGTGGAACCCGGCGGTAGAGAACCAGGCGACGGACCGTGTCTTCCGCATCGGTCAGAGAAAGAACGTTCAGGTCCGCAAGATGGTGTGCGTCGGAACTTTGGAAGAGCGAATCGACACGATGATCGCGAGTAAAAGTGAACTCGCCGAACTTGCAGTCGGGACCGGTGAGAACTGGGTGACGGAGATGAGCGTCGAACAATTGGACGAGTTGTTGCGACTCGGCGACGACGCGGTGGGCGAATGAATCCGCGCGGCAAAGGCCCCGATTTCAGCGAATACACCGGGCCCCGGCGGCGGGCACCCGCGCCGGTCAAGCCTCGTCCAGCGTTCGGGAGAACGTTCTGGGGCAAGGCTTTTGTCCGCGTCGTCGAAGAGATCGGCGACAAACCTCGTGTCACGCGTGGGCGAACGTATGCGCGTTCGGGTCATGTTTTGGCGCTCGACATCGAACCGGGAGTGGTGACGGCCGAGGTTCAGGGCAGCCAACTTCAACCTTTCGTTTCCACGCTCTCGATCGACACTCTTGATCAATCGGATATCGACGACATCATCACCAAGATCCGCCGAGTGCCGGGAAGCCTTGCCGCGCTGGTGTCCGGCACTGTCCCGGACATGCTTGCTGCCCAACTGATACCGGACGGCCCGTCGGCTTTCCGTTTCGACTGCACCTGCCCCGATGACGGTTGGCCGTGCAAACACGCTGCGGCCGTGGCGTTCTTGACTGCCGAGCGGATCGACTCCGATCCGCTGAGGTTGCTGAGACTTCGCGGGGTCGACCTGGAGCAGCTGATCGGGGGAGTGGAGGACGAGTCGACTGTTCCGGTAGACGTCGAGAATTGGTTCGGAATCGCTGCTGCCCTCCCCGCGCTACCGAAGGTGCAATTTCGACCGGCGATAGACGATCTGGATATCCGCCGTCTGCGTGAGGCGGTGGCGGCACTGGGATTGGACATGGCTCAGCAGAACGTCGCCTTGGACGAAATACGGTCCATCTACCGACGGTTGGACGGTTGAAATCGGACAACTCCGGACTGATGCTAGTTTCCTACCGTGAATTCCAGTATCGTTAATTGGACCGGTCCGGTCGGGACCTGCCCGCGATTTCAGATCGTTATCGTCGGCGAATAGACGACTATTCATTTCTCGGAGGGACAGTCGCTGTGATGCCCGTTCATTTGCGCGACAGCGCAATACCCAAACATGAGCAGTTGCGCACCATTCTCCTGCGCAAGTGCACCCAAGAACTCCAGCCTGGTGACTTGATGACCAGCGAGCGAAACCTGATGCAGGACTACGGCGTCAGTCGGATCACTGTTCGCGAGGCCATCGGCCAGTTGGTCAATGACGGACACCTCGTGCGTGTGCGTGGCAAGGGCACCTTTGTCGCGCACCGCGCTGTCCAGTCCAAGCTGCACCTTGCGTCGTTCACCGAGGAGATGAGGGCCCAGGGGCATCACCCCACCACAGTGGTCCTGGTCAGTGAGCAGGGGCCGGTCCCCGAAAGCACTGCTGCCGCACTGAATATGAGACCGGGTTCCGAGGGGTATCACGTCAAGCGCTTGCGCCTCGCCGACGGCGAGCCGGTGAGTGTGGACGACGGCTGGTTCAATCCGGAACTGTTGCCTGGTCTACTCGACATGGACTTGACGGGTTCGATCTACCGGGCGACCGCTGACAAGTACGACAAGCCGATCGACCGGGCAGAGCAGACTGTCAGTGCAGATGGTGCCAGTACGGAGATCGCGACTCTCCTCGGCACTCGTAAAGGCGCTCCGGTTCTGTACTTCGATCGAGTGTCGTTCAGTGAGATCGCACCGGTCGAACACACTCGCAGTTGGTACCGATCCGACCGCTACCAGTTGCAGATGGAAGTCCAGGGCCAGGCGCGGCCCAAAACGCGCGGCGACCAATAGCCATCGTTCGAAACGAAAGGGCGAGCACACCTTCCGGTGTGCTCGCCCTTTGCGTTACGCCGACCAGTCGAACAGAGTGTCGCCTGTGGCGACGTCCCCACCGACGGAAGGGGATTCGACGGTGTCCGGTTTGGAATCCATTACGACAACCGGGCAGATCGCCGAGTAGCCGGTCGTGTCGATGTGCGCTGGATCGAAGCTGACAATGGGATCACCCGCATCGACGGTGTCACCCTCGGCGGCGATGAGCGTGAATCCGTCGCCTTCGAGCTTGACCGTGTCGATGCCGATATGGACCAGCACGCCGGTGGCCTTCTCGCCGAAGATCACAAACGCGTGGGGGTGCAGTTTCAGGATCTTTCCGCTGATCGGCGCCACGACCGTGAGCGGGCCTTGACCGCGGGCGGGTTCGATCGCGACGCCCGAGCCGACCATCTGCTGAGCGAACACCGGGTCCGGGACGTCCGCGAGTGCGACGACCCGGCCGGGCAGCGGGGCGAGGACGACCGTCACAGGATGTCCTCGATGTCCTCGGCAAGGGTGTCGGCCTCGGGCCCGACGATGACCTGGACAACCGTTCCGGCTTTGAGCACGCCGTGTGCGCCGGCAGCCTTGAGAGCGGACTCGTTCACCTTCGCTCCGTCCTTGACCTCGGTACGCAGGCGGGTGATGCAAGCCTCGATCTCGACGATGTTCTCTGCGCCGCCGAGGCCCTTGATGATTGCTTCCGCTTTCGACATTTGCTGCTCCTGATTGTCGGGTTGGTCGTGATCGTTGAACGGTCGTACAGGTGGGCTGACTAGTTGCTGGTCAAGGCTATCCCGGTTACGTATGTCACATTTGGGTGTTGACAACTCGCCTCGACCAGGTAAAACTACAACTGGTTATGACCGGACAGTACCCGTTGGAAGTCCGGCTCCACAACAGTTTCGACAAAACGGTTTTGCCCTCACTTCCGAGCATGAACCGTGACCTGCATTTTCACGAAACCTGCACGTGCACGACACCCGAATTTCCAGAACCAGCGGCCGATCGCGACGCGGCCCGGCGAACGAAGAAGGTCCTTGATGACTCTCGAAGACACCCCGAAGAAGGAATCGAAAGTGTTCGCCGGGGTTCAACGCCTCGGCCGAAGCCTGATGCTTCCGATCGCCGTTCTGCCGGCTGCGGGAATCTTGCTCCGCCTCGGCCAGGACGACCTGCTCGGGCGATTCAGTTCGATGCACAGTGCTGCTGCAGTGATCTCTGCAGCAGGACAAGCAGTCTTCACGTGGCTGCCGCTGATCTTCGCCGTCGGTATCGCGATCGGCTGGGCCAAGAAGGCCGACGGCTCGACTGCCTTGGCAGCCGTCGTCGGCTACATGGTGATCGACGGAGTGTTCAAGGCCATGTCGCCCATCGTCCTCGAAGGGAAGACCGACCCGAACGGGGATCAATCACTGATCAACTACGGTGTGCTCGCCGGTATCGTGATGGGCTTGCTGTCGGCGATCTTGTGGCAGCGGTTCTATCGAACGAAGCTTCCCGATTATCTCGGATTCTTCAACGGGCGCAGGCTCGTTCCCATTCTGACAGCGATCACAGGTCTCGTCGTCGGTGTCCTGATGGCATTCGTGTACCCGTTGTTCAACTCCGGATTGAACTGGGTCGGTGAAGCAGTTGCTTCCAATACCGTTGTGGGCGGCGGCATTTACGGCGCAGCGAACCGCCTCCTGATCCCCACCGGCTTGCATCACATCTTGAACTCCGCCGTGTGGTTCCTGATCGGCGACTACCAGGACGCGAGCGGACAGATCGTTCGCGGTGACCTCAACCGGTTCTTCGCCGGCGACCCATCTGCCGGCACGTTCATGACCGGCTTCTTCCCGATCATGATGTTCGCCCTCCCCGCTGCAGCCTTCGCAATCTGGCGCAACGCCAAGCCTTCTCAGAAGAAGCTCGTCGGCGGCATCATGCTCTCCACCGGCCTGACTGCTTTCCTCACCGGTATCACCGAGCCGCTCGAATTCTCCTTCATGTTCGTCGCGTGGCCGCTGTACGTCATCCACTCGCTCCTGACCGGAACGTCGATGGCCTTGGTCAATGCGCTGGGGATTCACGACGGATTCACGTTCTCCGCAGGCTTCTTCGACTACGTGTTGAACTTCGGCAAGGCAACCAACGCATGGATGTTGATCCCGATCGGACTCGGCTACGCCGTGATCTACTACTTCCTTTTCAGCTTCGTCATCAAGAAGTGGAATCTGCGCACGCCGGGACGAGAAGAAGAGGTCGAGGTGGCCGCAGGTGAGCCCGACGCCGCGCTGCTCGAGGCCGAACTGGCACTGGCTGCCGAAGGTGACAGCCGCACCGACGCCCCGCTCGTCGCCGAACTGGAAAACAAGCTCGACAAGGAACTGGGAGGACGCTGATCATGGCGATCGCAACCACGACAATCGGATCCCGAGTCGGGCTCCACGCACGACCCGCAGCGCTCTTCGCGCGCGCCGCGGCCGACCTGCCGGTCGACGTCACCATCTCGCTGGGCGACGGCGAACCCGTCGACGCCTCCAGCATGTTGTCTGTCATGACTCTCGGAGCCGCATTTGGGGATTCGGTGACGTTGCGTGCTGACGGTGACGGCGCCGATGCTGCGGTCGGTTCGCTCGCAGAGCTTCTCGCCTCCGAACTGGACGAAGCCTGATGACGGCGAGTGTGGACAACCGCATCGCGGGTATCGGAGTGAGCGCGGGTTCGGTCTGTGCGCCGTGGTTGCGATTCTCCACGCCTGAGCCGACTTCGGCGTCGGACCCGATCACCGGCAGTCCCGAGGCGGAGCTGATCAGGATCCGTGAGGCACTGGACGCCGTCGCGGAGGAACTGCTTTCGCGTGCAAAGACAGTCGAGGGCGTATCGGCGGAGATCCTGACGACGTCGGCTGCGATGGCGCGCGATGCGGGCATCGTGAAGGCGGCCAAGGCGAACCTGGAATCGGGGCTGCCGACTGCACACGCCGTCGCAGTTGCCTTCGACGCATTCTGTGAAAAGCTCACGGCGCTCGGTGGGTACATGGCCGAGCGGGCAACGGATTTGCGCGATCTCGGGCAGCGAGCCGTGGCCGTTCTTCGCGGGGAACCGATGCCAGGAATCCCCGCTCCCGGTCATCCGTACATCCTGGTGGCGCGCGACCTCGCTCCGGCAGATACAGCGACGTTGGGCAACAGTGACGTGGTCGGATTGTTGACTGCCGAAGGAGGTCCGACCAGCCACACCGCAATCTTGGCGAAGTCGCTCGGAATCCCGGCCGTGGTCAACTGCTCGGGAACCGATCTGCTGGCGGAGGGAAAACTCCTCATCCTCGACGGCACCACCGGGACGGTCACCATCGATCCCTCGGCAGAAATGCGCGAGCGCGCTGTCCTCGAAGCATCGTTCGTGGCAGAGCAGTCAGCTTCGGCACATGGTCCAGGACGCACGCGTGACGGGTTTGCGGTGAGGTTGTCGGCCAACATCGGAACCCTCGAGGACGCCGCGCGGGCCGGGGCGGCGGATTGTGAGGGCGTCGGACTGTTCCGTACCGAATTCTCGTATCTCGGGCGCCACGACGCACCTTCGGTGGAGGAGCAAGCGCAGACGTATGCGTCGGTGCTCGGGCACTTCGCCGGACAGAAGGTGGTGGTCCGCACTCTCGATTCGGGTTCGGACAAGCCGTTGCCGTTTCTCGATCTCGGGGTCGAGGAGAATCCGGCCCTTGGTGTCCGCGGGCTCCGTGTCGGCACGGTCTATCCCGACACCCTCATCAGTCAGCTCGACGCCCTCGCGGCGGCAGGCACCGCGACGGGCGCCGATCTGTGGGTGATGGCGCCGATGGTAGCCACTGCCGACGAGGCGAAAGACTTTGCAGAACTTGCGCGTTCGCGGGGGATCGGCAAGGTCGGAGCAATGATCGAGATTCCAGCTGCAGCGTTGCGAGCGAAGGATATCCTCGAGCACCTCGATTTTGTCAGTATCGGCACCAACGATCTGAGCCAGTACACCTGCGCCGTGGATCGTATGGCCGGAGGCCTGGCGCAACTGCTCGATCCGTGGCAGCCGGCGGTCCTCGATCTGATCGCGATGGTCGGTCAGGCGGGCGCCGACGCCGGGAAACCTGTTGGTGTGTGCGGAGAATCCGCGTCGGACCCGCTGTTGGCTCCGGTTCTGGTCGGTTTGGGCGTGACGAGTCTGTCGATGTCGGTCCCGGCATTGGGCGCAGTTCGCGCGCAACTGGCCTCTCTCGATCTGGCGGTGTGCAAGGACATGGCCGCTGCGGCGCGGGGCGCGCGAAACCCGCTCGAGGGTAGAGCAGCTGTCGCGCGGATTCGCGAGTCAGCATGAGTACATCAGGCTCGGCTGCTGTCGGCGATCCGCTCGTACTGCGGGGAACGGTGATCGGATCTCCGATTGGCAAGATTCACGACGGAGTTGTGGTCGCGGACGGTGAGAAGATCAGCTGGGTCGGCTCGGCTGCGGACTACGTGGCGTCCGCACCGGTCGTCGTCATTCCGGAACGCACCGACACGGTGATCATGCCCGGCCTGATCGATGTGCACAGCCACGGCGCAGCTGGTGCTGGTTTCCCGAACACCGACGCCGATGGTGCGAGCCGCGCTGCGGCGCACCATGGTGAGCACGGCACGACCGGAATGCTGGCCAGCCTGGTCTCTGCACCGCGCGCAGATCTGGTCCGACAAGCAACGATGCTCGCCGATCTGGTCGAACGCGGAGAACTTCTGGGTATCCACCTCGAGGGGCCGTTCATCAACGGCGTTCGCTGCGGTGCCCAGGATCCGGCGGCGATCGTGCCCGGCGATCCGGACCTTCTCGAAGCCGTCTGTGACGCTGCGCGGGGGACCGTGCGGTCCATGACCTTGGCGCCCGAGACCGAGAACTTCGAAGAGTTGCTCGCGATCATGCGTCATCGCAATATCGTGCCGAGTTTCGGTCACACCGATGCGGACGCGGCAACGACATCGGCGCGCATCGATGCTGCGGTGCAAGGGGATTGGGCCGGTCAGATCAGCGCAACCCACCTCTTCAACGGGATGCCGCCCCTGCACCATCGATCTCCGGGTCCCGTCGCGGCGTGCCTGGCGGCTGCCGCGAGAGGCGAGATGGTGGTGGAACTGATCGCAGACGGTGTGCATCTTGCGCCCGAGACCGTGTCGATGGTCTTCGACGCTGTCGGACCGGACCAGATCGCCTTGGTCAGCGATTCGATGGCCGCGGCCGGAATGGACGACGGCGACTACCAACTCGGTGCGCTCGACGTCACGGTTGCCGAGGGAGTGGCAAGACTCGCGACCACTGACGGCAGTTCCGGTGCCATCGCCGGAGGGACTGCAAGATTGCTCGACGTGCTTCGCAGCACTGTCTTCGACGGCGGGGTCGCGCTGGAAGACGCTGTCGCAGCGGCAACTCGGAGCCCTGCGCGTCTGCTGGGGCTTGGCGACCTGATCGGATCGCTGGCCGTGGGCTGCCGAGCCGACATCGTGGTCACCGATCGTCACTTGCGCCTGGGGCGTGTACTACTCGGCGGAAAAGCCGCCGGAAAGGAAAAATCATGGAAATCGTAATTCAGCCGACACCCGCGGAGGTCGACTCGACCGTCGCGGACATCGTCGAAGGATATGTCAGAGCCGGGGCGACGACGCTTGGGCTGGCAACGGGGTCGTCGCCGATCGGAACCTATCGTGAATTGGCAGCGCGGCATCGCGACGCCGAACTCGACTTCTCGCTGGCCCGGGCATTCCTGCTCGACGAGTACCTCGGATTGCCGAAACGCCATCCGCAGTCGTACTACTCGGTGATTCGGTCGGAGTTCGTCGATCACGTCAACCTGGATCCGGCGATGGTGTCGAGCCCCAACGGTGAAGCGCCGTGCCCGGAGCAGGAGATCGCCCGGTACGACCAGAGCATCGCGGCGGCCGGGGGAGTGGACGTGCAGTTGCTCGGCATCGGTACCGACGGCCACATCGGCTTCAACGAGCCAGGATCGTCGTTGACCTCGAGAACCCGCGTGAAGACGCTGACCGAGCAGACCCGGATCGACAACGCACGCTTCTTCGACGGTGTGGACGACGTCCCACACCACGTACTCACCCAGGGGCTCGGAACCATCAGCGATGCAAGGCATCTGGTGATGATCGCGACCGGAGAAGGTAAGGCCGATGCGATCGCCGCTGCCGTCGAAGGTCCGTTGTCTGCGTTCTGCCCGGCTTCGGTGATGCAATTGCATCGCCATGTCACCGTCGTGATCGACGAAGCTGCGGCCAGTTCGCTCAAACTTGCCGACTACTACCGGTATGCGCTCGAGCACAAGCCGTCGTGGCAGTCCTTCTGACATGACGGTTCTGGAGCTGGCGGTGCAGGACGTGCGGGGGGCGAGGATCGCACGTTCGGTAGGAGCGACTCGAGTCGAGTTGTGTGCGGCGCTCGGTCCGACGGGGGGATTGACGCCAAGCATTGGAGTGATCGAGGCAGCGTCGGAAGTGGGGATCGCGGTTCACCCGCTGATCCGTCCGCGCGCCGGAGGTTTTGTGTTCTCACCCGACGAAGTGTGGGTGATGGAGCACGACGTACGTGCGGCCGTGGCCGGTGGAGCTTCCGGCATCGTGGTCGGTGCGCTGACAGAAGACAATACGATCGACACCGTGGTGCTGCGTCGCATCATCGGATGCGTGGACCGTGCGAGGGTCGATGTGACGGTACATCGTGCGATGGACGTGGTGGCCGACCGACTGACCGCGCTGGACGAACTGATCGACCTGGGCGTGACCCGCGTGCTGACGTCCGGGGGTGCGGATACCTGCAGCGAGGGTCTCGACGAGATCGGTCGCATGGTCGAACATGCCGCAGGCCGGATCCAGATCATGGCCGGTGGCGGAATAACCGTCGACGACATCCCGGCAATCGCCGCCGTCGGCGTCGATGCGGTGCATCTCTCGGCACGCAAGGTTGTCGCGGTGTCCGGTGGCCCGGGCGGGGGATCGGACGGATACGACGTCACCGATGCAGTAGTCGCGCAGGAAGCGGCAGCCGCGCTCCGCGCTGTGCGCCTTTATTAACCCCCCGCGGTTAATAAAGGCGCACAGCCCTTGGGCTCTAGACATACATGGACATCCAACTATAGGATGGTAGACATATTCACTGCTGCCTCCTGGGCGGTCCATACGAGCAAGGAACGGGTTAGCACAATGGTTGAAAATGCGACGGTTCACGAGTTGACGCACTTCGTCGGTGGCAAGCGTGTTCCCGGGACATCTGATCGATTTGCGGACGTGTTCGATCCCAACACCGGCAAGGTGCAGGCCCGCGTCCCCCTCGCGAGCAAGGCCGAGACCGAAGCCATCATCGCCAATGCCGAAGAGGCGCAGCAGGTGTGGGCAGCATTCAACCCGCAGAAGCGCGCCCGCGTGCTGATGAAGTTCCTGCAGCTCGCTCAGGCCGAGATGGATTCTCTGGCCCGCCTCCTCTCGTCCGAGCACGGCAAGACCGTCGCCGACGCCAAGGGTGACATCCAGCGTGGCCTCGAGGTCATCGAGTTCGCCGTCGGCGCTCCGCACCTGCTCAAGGGTGAATTCACCGAGAGTGCCGGCACCGGCATCGACGTGTACTCCATGCGTCAGCCGCTCGGCGTCGTCGCAGGCATCACGCCCTTCAACTTCCCCGCGATGATCCCGCTGTGGAAGGCCGGCCCCGCCCTCGCCGCCGGTAACGCCTTCATCCTCAAGCCCTCCGAGCGTGACCCCTCTGTCCCGCTGCGACTGGCTGAGCTGTTCCTCGAAGCCGGACTGCCTGCGGGTGTGTTCAACGTGGTCAACGGTGACAAGGAAGTTGTCGACGTCCTGCTCACCGACGATCGCATCAAGGCTGTTGGCTTCGTCGGCTCCACGCCGATCGCTCAGTACATCTACGAGACGGCCGCAGCTCACGGCAAGCGCGCACAGTGCTTCGGTGGCGCCAAGAACCACGCCATCGTCATGCCGGACGCCGACCTCGACGAGGTTGCCGACGCCCTGATCGGTGCAGGCTACGGCAGTGCCGGTGAGCGTTGCATGGCCATCTCGGTTGCCGTTCCCGTCGGCGAGGAGACCGCGGACGCTCTTGTCGCGAAGCTGAAGGAGCGCGTCGCGAAGCTCAAGATCGGTCGCAGTGACGACGAAGGCGTCGATTTCGGACCGCTCGTTTGCCAGGATGCCCTCGACCGCGTCAACAACTACGTGCAGATCGGCATCGACGAAGGCGCAACGGCAGTCGTCGACGGCCGCGGCTTCACCCTCGAAGGCCACGAAGGTGGATTCTTCGCCGGCGCAACCCTGTTCGACAACGTCACCTCGGACATGCGCATCTACAAGGAAGAGATCTTCGGACCTGTCCTTCAGGTGGTTCGCGCTGCCGATTACGAAGAGGCACTGCGTCTTCCGACCGAACATGAGTACGGCAACGGCGTCTCCATCTTCACCCGCGACGGCGACACCGCGCGTGACTTCACCGCTCGCGTCAACGTCGGCATGGTCGGCGTCAACGTGCCGATCCCGGTCCCGATCGCGTACCACACCTTCGGTGGCTGGAAGCGCTCCGGCTTCGGTGACCTGAACCAGCACGGTCCCGACTCCTTCCGCTTCTACACCAAGACCAAGACGGTGACGCAGCGTTGGCCTTCCGGCAAGAAGGAAGAGACCAATCACTTCGTCATCCCCACGATGAACTGATCGGACTACCTTCCATGTTTACTCTGACCGATGACGAGCGGGCGATTCGTGACACTGCCCGCGACTTCGCGGCCGAGCATCTGGCGCCCAACGCAGTGGAGTGGGATCAAACCAAGCATTTCCCGGTGGACGTCCTCCGTAAGGCGGCGTCCCTGGGAATGGGCGGTATCTACATTCGTGAAGACGTGGGCGGCAGTGGGCTGAGCCGCGTCGACGCTGCCCGGATCTTCGAAGAGCTGGCCAAGGGCGATCCGTCGATCGCCGCGTACATCTCCATCCACAACATGGTCACGTGGATGATCGACCAGTTCGGCAACGACGAACAGCGCCACAAGTGGGTCCCCGGACTCTGCTCGATGGATCAACTGGGCAGCTACTGCCTCACCGAACCCGGCGCTGGCTCCGATGCTGCGGGCTTGAGCACCAAGGCCGTTCGTGACGGCGACGACTACATCCTCAACGGCGTCAAGCAGTTCATCTCCGGCGCAGGCACTTCCGACGTGTACGTCGTGATGGCGCGCACCGGATCTGCCGGTGCCAAGGGGATCTCGGCGTTCATCGTGCCCAAGGATTCGCCCGGACTGTCGTTCGGTGCCAACGAGGTCAAGATGGGCTGGAACGCGCAGCCCACCCGTCAGGTGATCTTCGAAGACGTGCGAGTTCCTGCCGCCAACATGCTCGGTGAAGAGGGCAGCGGCTTCCGCATCGCTATGAAGGGTCTCAACGGCGGCCGGCTGAACATCGCCGCCTGCTCGGTCGGTGGGGCCCAGGCGGCGCTGGAGAAGGCAGTCGCATATCTGGTGGACCGCAAAGCTTTCGGTTCGGCACTGATCGAGTCGCAGGCCCTGCAGTTCCAGCTCGCCGACATGCGTACCGAACTCGAAGCGGCCAGGACGTTGCTGTGGCGCGCCGCTGCCGCACTCGAAGACGGAGCGTCCGACGTCGTGGAGTTGTGTGCGATGGCCAAGCGCTTTGCCACCGACACCGGGTTCGACGTAGCCAACAAGGCTCTCCAGCTTCACGGCGGTTACGGCTATCTTGCTGAGTACGGGATCGAGAAGATCGTCCGCGATCTTCGGGTTCATCAGATCCTCGAAGGCAGCAACGAGATCATGAGGGTGGTCATCGCGCGAAGCGTGGTCGCATCAGGTCAGGGAAAGCAAGGAGCAGCATGAGCGACGAGCTCGAGGTATTGATCGAAAAGCGTGACGGACTGGGGCTCATCACCCTCAACCGGCCCAAGGCGATCAACGCCCTCAACCACTCGATGGTCAAGGCGATGGCCAAGGCACTCGCGGAATGGAAGTCCGACGACGACGTCAAGGCGGTCGTACTCACGGGCGCCGGCGATCGTGGTCTGTGCGCCGGCGGCGACATCGTCTCGATCTACCACGACGCCAAGGACGGCAAGACCGGTTCGCTCGATTTCTGGCGTGAGGAGTACATCCTCAATTCCGAGATCGCGAACTACCCGAAGCCGTACGTCGCAATCATGGACGGGATCGTAATGGGCGGCGGCGTCGGAGTGTCCGCACACGGCGACATTCGCATCGTGACCGAGCGCTCGATGATCGGAATGCCCGAGACCGGAATCGGTTTCATCCCTGACGTGGGCGGAACTTACCTGCTCTCGCGTGCTCCCGGTGAACTCGGAACGCACATCGCGCTCACCACGGCGCGACTGAGCGCCGGCGATGCCATCGCAGCAGGCTTCGCGGATCACTTCATCCCGTCGGAGAACATCGAGACGTTCATCGCCGCACTCGCGTCGTCTTCGGTTGCCGACGCCGTGGCGCAGTACGCGGAGCCGGCTCCGGTGTCGGAACTGTTGGCCCAGCAGAGCTGGATCGACGCCGCGTACTCTGCCGACGACGTCTCCACCATCGTCGAGCGTCTTCGAGCGAGTGGAATCCCCGAGGCGGAGAAGGCAGCGGAGCAGATTCTCGGCAAGTCTCCGATTGCACTGTCGGTGACCCTGCGATCCCTGCGACATGCCAAGGAAGCAGCAAGCTTGGAAGAAGTCCTCAACGAGGAGTTCCGGGTCTCGACGGCAGCGCTCGCCTCACACGACCTGGTCGAGGGTATTCGCGCCCAGGTAGTCGAGAAGGACCGAAACCCGAAGTGGTTGCCGGCAACCCTCGAAGATGTCACGGCTGAATCCGTCGATGGCTACTTCGCCCCGCTGGGCGACAACGAGCTCGGACTCACCCCTCAACCGCAAGGCAACTGATCACCGCCGAAGGAGCATCACTAATGAGCACCATTGGATTTATCGGACTCGGTCACATGGGTGGCCCGATGGCGGCCAATCTCGTCAAGGCCGGACACAAGGTCGTCGGTTTCGATCTGGCACCCGCGGCGCTGGAGCAGGCAGTCAAAGACGGTGCAGCGGTAGCGGATTCGGCGGTCGACGCCGTTCGCGGTGCCGACGTCGTGATCACGATGCTGCCGAGCGGTAAGCATGTTCTGGGTCTGTACGAAGAGCTGCTGCCGGTGGCAACACCGGGCACGCTGTTCATCGACTGTTCCACCATCGACGTCGCAGACGCCCGCGAGGCACACGACAAGGCCGAAGCGGCCGGTCACCGCAGCGTCGACGCACCGGTCTCCGGTGGAGTCGTCGGGGCTACCGCAGGCACGCTGGCATTCATGGTCGGCGGTTCCGAAGCTGACTTCCAGGCCGCGTCACCGTTGCTGGACGTGATGGGCCGCAAGGTCGTTCACTGCGGCGACGCCGGTGTCGGCCAGGCTGCCAAGATCTGCAACAACATGATCCTCGGCATTTCGATGATCGCGATCAGCGAGGCATTCGTGCTGGGCGAGAAGCTCGGCCTGAGCAACCAGGCGCTCTTCGACGTGGCGTCCAACGCCTCGGGGCAGTGCTGGGCACTGACCACCAACTGCCCGGTACCGGGACCGGTACCCACCAGCCCGGCCAACAACGACTACCAGCCCGGCTTTGCTGTCGCGCTGATGGACAAGGACCTCGGTCTGGCTGCAAATGCGCTGCGCAACAACGGCGTCGATGCGGAGATCGGGCTCAAGGCCGCGGAACTCTACAGTCGCTTCCACGCCGCGGGCGGTGGCGGTCAGGACTTCTCTGCCATCATCAACGACATCCGTGACCGTTCGACCGAAGGACAGTAGTGACCGACTTCAACACCATCATCCTCGAGCGTAAGGGTCGCGTCGGCGTCATCACGCTCAACCGCCCGAAGGCTCTCAACGCCCTGAACTCCGAGCTGATGAACGAAGTCGTCGCCGCGGTTGCCGACCTCGAAGCGGACAACGGCATCGGAGCCATCCTGATCACCGGTTCCGAGCGCGCCTTCGCCGCCGGCGCCGACATCAAGGAAATGCAGTCCAAGACGTACATGGACGCATACGTCGAAGATTTCTTCACCCCGTGGGACCGCGTCGCAGCCGCTCGTAAGCCGCTGATCGCCGCCGTCTCCGGGTACGCGCTCGGTGGTGGCTGCGAACTGGCGATGCTCTGCGATTTCATCATCGCTTCGGATACCGCGAAGTTCGGCCAGCCCGAGATCAAGCTCGGTGTCATTCCGGGTATCGGTGGCTCACAGCGCCTTACGCGCGCCGTGGGTAAGGCCAAGGCCATGGAGCTGTGCCTGACCGGCCGCAACATGGACGCAGAAGAGGCCGAGCGCGCAGGCCTGGTTGCCCGGATCGTTCCGGCCGCCGATCTGCTCGACGACGCATTGAAGACCGCAACCACCATCGCCGAGATGTCGCTGCCCATCGCGATGATGGCCAAGGAAGCGGTCAACCGTTCCTTCGAGACCACACTCGCCGAGGGCGTCCGCTTCGAGCGTCGGGTGTTCCACTCGACCTTCGCGACGGAGGATCAGAAGGAAGGCATGACCGCGTTCGTGGAGAAGCGGTCCGCCGAGTTCAAGCACCGCTGAAATTCGTTGGCGCTGAACTTTCGAACAGCTGAAACTGCCCTCACACTCGTCGAGAGTGTGAGGGCAGTTTCTTTGTGTGTACGGGTCGTCGGTTCACCACTTGGTGGGCGCGCCGCCGGTGTCGAAGTCACCCGCAGTCTTGCGAAGTTCAGTGAGGATCGTCACCAATTGCTCGAGCTTGTCCTGCTGGAGTCCGGGGTGTGCGAACACTTTGCTGTTGAGCATTTCAGTGGCTTCGAGGGCCAGCGCGCGACCCGCGTCGGAGATCTCGATGAGCGTCGCACGTCGATCGCTGGGATGCGGGACCCGTCTGACCAGCTCCGCTTTCTCCAAGCGGTCGACGGCATTGGTGACGCTGGTGGGGTGAACCTGGAGTCGGGCGCTTGCCTTGGCCATCGGGAGGGCGCCCGACCTGGTGAAGGTGAGAAGCGTCAGCAGTTCGTAGCGGGCGAAGGTCAGCCCGAGAGGCTTGAGTACCTCTTCGACCCGCGCCATCATGATCTGCTGCGCACGCATCACCGACGTGACCGCAGCCATACCGTCGGCGACATCGCTCCAACCGTGCTTCGTCCACTGACGATGCGCCTCTTCGATGGGGTCGAGGGGGAGCGGCGCGGGGGGAGACATAAGTTCGATCATCCCATGCTGGCAAGCGGTCGGGTGCCTTGTCTGATTGTGTGTCGCAGCCGCTTACATCTGTAGAGTCCCACGGGTGATTTCAATCCTCGTAGCGGGTGGCGTCTCGTTGTTCGTCGCGCTCTTCCTGACTCCGTTTCTCATTCGTGTGCTTTCGCGGCAGGGGCTCGGGCACGAGATTCGGATCGAGGGTCCGCAGAGTCATCAGGGCAAGCGTGGCACCCCGTCGATGGGCGGGATCGCGATCATCGCCGGCATGTGGGCGGGCTACCTGGCGGCACACATCATCGGATTCGGCTCGCGGCTACCGCGGCTGTCTGCATCCGGTTGGCTGGTTCTCGCGCTCGCCACGTCACTGGGAATCGTCGGCTTTCTCGACGACTTCATCAAGATCCGTAAGAAGCGCAATCTCGGGCTCAACAAGACAGCGAAGACCGTCGGTCAGCTCGCGAGCGCCATCATCTTCGGCATTCTCTTCCTGCAGTTCTCCAACAACAACGGAGTCACCCCCGGAAGCCAGTACCTGTCCCATGTGCGAGATATCTCGGTGTTCTCCATGGGTGCCATCGGCTTTGTGGTCTTCTTCTGCATTCTGGTGTTCGCCTGGTCCAACGCCGTCAATTTCACCGACGGTCTCGATGGTCTCGCGGCCGGTTCGATGGGCATGATCCTGGGGACCTACGTCGTCATCGCCGGTTGGCAGTACCGGAACTCGTGTGTCCTCGAGCCTGCCGCCGGTTGCTACGACGTTCGTGACCCCCTGGATCTCGCTATCGTCGCTGCCGCGGCAGGCGGGGCGTGCCTCGGCTTCCTCTGGTGGAATGCCGCCCCGGCTCAGATCTTCATGGGTGACACCGGCTCCTTGGCGCTGGGCGGCCTGGTGGTCGGCCTGTCCGTCACGACGCACACCGAGTTGCTAATGGTCATCATCGGCGCCCTGTTCGTGGCTGAGATCCTGTCGGTGATCATCCAGGTTCTGGTCTTCCGATCGTCCGGCCGACGCGTATTCAAGATGGCCCCGATCCATCATCACTTCGAGTTACTCGGCTGGCCGGAAACCGTCGTGATCGCAAGATTCTGGATCTTCGTCGCGATCTCGTGCGTCCTGGGACTTGCCACCTTCTACAGCGAGTGGTTCTCCGCTGCCGGTTAGACCGATTCACTCTTTCGGGTCGTATCACCCTTTCGGGTCGTAGCCAGAAGAGCGACCAGACCGAGCGACACACACGCCGTCATCGTGACGGCCAGGGCTGTGCTCGTGTTTCCCAGCAGGCCGACGGCCGGCGCGATGGCCGCACCGACGCCGAACTGGAATGCGCCGAGCATTGCCGCGGCAGTACCGGCCGCTTCGCCGTGACGAGCGAGCGCCAGTGCCGGGGCGTTGGGAAGAACGAACCCGATGGCACCGGCCATGACCCACAGTGCGATCACGAATCCGGCGAGCCCGCCCAGTTCCAGGACCGCGACGGCAATGACGACGGCCCCGGAGACAACTGCAGCCACGAGGGCCCACTTGGTGATCTGCTGAGGAGTCCAGCGATCGAGCAGTCGGACGTTGACCTGCGAAGCACCGATCAACGCAATCGCGCCCGCACTGAAGAGCAGTGCGAACTCCTGCTGATTGAGGCCGTACTGATCTTGATAGACAAACGACGCGCCTGAGACATACGCGAACAACGACGCCATACCGACGCTGGAGACGAGCGTCAGGACCATGAACGTGCGGTCGCCGAGCAGCGAACCGTAGGTGCGGAGAACCGACTTCAATCCGCTCGGGCGACGCTTTTCCTTCGGCAGTGTTTCGGACAGTCCGAAAGCACCGATCATCGCTGTGCCGACGCCGATCAGTGCCAGGACGACGAAGATCCCGCGCCAGTCGAGGGCGACGAGGAGGGCGCCACCGATGCTGGGCGCCAGGATCGGCGCAACGCCGAGCACGAGCATCAGCCGGCTCATCACGACGGCAACGGTGTTACCGCTGTAGAGGTCGCGGACGATCGCCATGGTGACCACTGCCGCGGCCGCCGCGCCCATGCCCTGGAAAACCCGCAGGATGCCGAGGACGGCGATGCTCGGTGCGAAGACCGCCAGCAGCGAAGCCAGGATGTGCACACCGATCCCGGCGAGCAGCGGCTTCTTGCGGCCGAGAGTGTCCGAGAGCGGCCCGACCAACAGCTGTCCGAGTGCGAGGCCGATGAGAGTTCCGGTGATCGTCAGCTGAACCGTTGACGACGAGACCCCGAGATCGGCGCCGATATCCGGCAGCGCGGGCAGGTACATGTCGATGGTGAAGGGCCCGAGCGCAGTCATGGAACCGAGGGCAAGAATCTTCCCGACGCTGGGCTTACGGTCGACACTGCTCATTTCCAGCGGGGCTGCCTCTATGGGCGGAGCTGCCTTCACGGACGGGGCAACGGCGGTGTTCTCGGCACTCATGAAACCTTCTGGGTTGTCTGGGTCTGGCGAACTGCTCGGTCGTTCGGGCGAAATTCGTATGATCTGCGCCCGCCGAGGGAGTCAGCATCGAGACTGACCGATTTGTTCCCGAAGGGCTCGCAGTTTTCCCAGAGACTGGAACGGCGGGTGGGATCGCACTCGAATCATGCTGAGCGGAACTGTGGTTCGACGCCGTGACTCAGGGCAGAGTTACTCACTGACGCGGGTGTGGCTGAGTGGCTAGGCACCGGCCTGCAAAGCCGTTCACACGGGTTCGAGTCCCGTCATCCGCTCGTGTCGGAGACCGGCAGGCATACCGCCTGCCGGTCTTCCTTGTGAGGTCCCGGTTCACGGGGTCGGCTGCGATAGTCTGGGCTGCCGGAGCGAGCGGACCATATGAGTGAGGCACTGAATTGATTTCGGGACAGGACCTGCGATCACGGCGCTTGGACGTGGGGATCAGTCAGTTCCAGTTCGCCCGTCAAGCGGGAGTCTCGTCAGCCGTCGTCTCCGCGTGGGAACTCGACAAGGCGTATCCGAAGCCACCGGCGGAACGAGCAGTTCTCACGGCCCTCTCCGCGCTGGAAGCGGCCAAGCGTGAGGGTACGTACGCGGCCCCCCGGAAGCGATCGAGCGGCAGTACCCGTGCGCGTCGAGTGACACCGGTCAACGACCCCGCCTCGGTGGCCCGGCGTGCCGTCGCGGGGGCAGGAAGCGGCGGCCCCACCGTATTGACAGCGTTCTCGGGTTGTGGCGGTATGGCCGAAGGCTTTCGGATGGCGGGGTTTTCGGTGGAGGGATACATCGAAGTCGTGCCGGAGGCGCGTGCGACCTTCGATCGGAACTTCCCCGGCGCGAGGTGCCTCGGCGAGGACATTCGGGCGATCGACGAAGCCCGGGTGAAAGATCTTCTGGCACAAGTGGACATCGATGTGTTGGCTGGGGGACCGCCGTGTCAGGGGTTCAGCCTTGCCGGCCGGCGAGACCGCGACGATCCGCGCAACCATCTCTTCCGGAACCTGCTGCAGCTCGCCGAATTGGTGAAGCCGAAGGTCTTGGTGATGGAAAACGTGCGACTGCTGCTCAGCATGAAGGACCCGGACGGTGGGATGGTCGTCGACCGGATTCTCGGCGAGATGGCTGCATGCGGTTACGACGCGTCGGTCAACACGGTCAATGCGCAGGATTACGGCGTCCCGCAGTTCCGGGAACGAGTGTTCATCGTGGCGACCCGCCGCGACAGTAGTATCGGGCCGCTGCGTTTTCCGCCGAAGACTCACGGCGTGAATGGTGTTGCACCGCTGAGGACTTTTCGCGATGCCACCGTCGACCTGGCCCCGTTGGAATCCGGGCAGGCTTGCGAGACGGACCCGCTGCACTGGGCCGTCGAGCATCCCGAGCACGTCCTGCGGTGGCTGCGTGATGTGCCGGAAGGAATGTCGGCTCACGACAACGAAGATCCGGCCATGCGACCGTCGTCCGGGTACAACACGACGTACAAGCGCCTCCGGTGGGACGAGCCGGCGTCCACGGTCGGAACCACTTTCGGGATGATCTCGGCTTCACGCAACGTGCATCCGAAACACACGCGATCGTTGACCGTTCGAGAAGCTGCTCGCCTCCAGACCTTTCCCGACGACTACGTCTTCGAGGGTAAGTGGGGAGCGGTGCGCACGATGATCGGCAATGCGGTGCCGCCGCAGCTGGCGTCGGTACTGGCAGGAGAGATCAAGAAGGCACTCGGCTGAGATAGAGCACCTACGGAAAATGGGGCCGACAATGTCGGCCCCATTTCGAGTTACGCCCTGGCAGGGGTGTGGTGCAAGCGAATCAGCTGAGGTTGAGCTTGGCGATCAACGGCTGGACGACCTTGATGATGTCGATGACGGCGCTGAGGGTGTTGATGGAACCCATGTTTCGGTCCTCCGTGTCGTATGTACAGGTTTGTATGTACAAGGTTGTGTCTGCGTGGTGTTTCTGTACGACCTTGTGTCGCAGACACAAGTTAGCAAACTGGACGCTTGTTTTGGTCGAAATGACCACTTTGCGCTGAAGTTGCTGAAAAGTTCACGGATTGTTCAGGAGCGGAAACAAAAAACAGGCCGGACTCCCCGAAGTCCGGCCTGTCGATGACGCTTTGCGATCAGCTGAATGCCGAAAGTGCGCTGATGAGGCCGATGCCCGCAACTGCGACCTTGAGGACACTCAAGACGTCTTCGAGCTTGACACCCTCGGGCAATACGTTTTCGACAGACTCCATGTTGGATCCTTCATGTGTTGGGGTCGTGGTCCAGCGCCACTGCAAGCAAGATACCCAATCGTGACCACCTGTGAAACCCCGGCGCGAAGATCACAGTTTTGTTGCGCCGGACTCACTGGCCGTCGCAGCCATGGTGGCCGCCACTATTTGTTCCACGCTGATGCCCGCCGCCGGTAGGCAGTGGTAGAAAATTCGTTCGCAGAGGTCGACCATCTCGCCTCGTTCGAGGGTCGGCTCGTCGATCCAGTTGACGACTATTTCCTCCATGAATGCCTGCCACCCGGCGATGGTCGCCTCGACGGTCGCATTCGATTCGATGCCCAAATTTGTGAGCGCGGCGACGATCCATGTGGTGAACGTTCGGCGCATCCCGCGATAGATCGTGCGCATCCGGACGTCGCCACTGCCGGCCATCCGCATCACGGCGAGGTAAATGGTGGGGTGCTCGATAACGGCATCGACGAAAGTTTCGATACCTGAACGCAGCTGGGACGTGATCGGTAGTTCGGGATCCGGTCGCATTCGATCTTCGAGATCGGCCGAGGCAGCCTCGAGGATGGCGTTCTGGAAACCCTTCTTGTTCTTGAAGTAGTGAAACAGCAGTGGCGGCGAGACACCGGCCTCGGCTGCGACGCGATCCATCGACAGTTGGTCGAAAGGCTCGGTCCGCAACATGTGTACTGCTACCTCGAGGATTTGCCTCTGACGGTCTTCGGGGGAGCGGGGGACTGCGGCCATTCCGACATCTTATGTATTGGTTCGGAAGGTTCATTGACTTTTACTCAACGCTGTCTATAACGTGAGGTAACACATACGTGAGGCGAGGAGTCCGACAGTGTCTGCTTTCGACATCGTGGTCAACGACGGGTTGTGGTTCGACGGGACGGGGGCTCCTGGTCTGCGTCGAAATCTCGGAATTCGAGACGGCGTGGTCGCGGAGGTGTCCACGACGCGCCTGGAGATCGGGCCGGACACCGAGGTGATCGACGCGGCCGGCAAGTGGGTTCTCCCGGGCTTTGTCGACGTCCACACGCACTACGACGCCGAAGCCTTGGTCAGTCCAGGCCTTCCTGAATCGGTTCGCCACGGCGTCACTACGGTCGTGCTCGGCAATTGCTCACTGTCGACGGTGTATTCGACCCCGCGTGAAATCGCTGACCTGTTCAGCCGGGTCGAAGCAGTTCCCCACGACGCGGTGCTGCGCATCCTCGAAGCGAACAAGACCTGGACCGGTCCCGCGGCCTACACCGCCGCACTCGAAGCCCTTCCCCTCGGACCCAATGTCGCGGCATTCATCGGCCACTCCGACATCCGCACGCACGTACTCGGATTGGGGCGCGGCACCGACAAGAAGGTCAAGCCGACCCGCTCGGAACTCGGCCGGATGGGCTCGATGCTCGAGGACGCCATCGATGCGGGGATGCTTGGCCTGTCGTCGATGACCAATGCCCTCGACAAGATCGACGGCGACGAATACCGTTCTCGCTCTTTGCCGTCGACGTATGCACGGTGGAAAGAGTTCCGATTCCTCAACCGCATCCTTCGCGATCGCGGAAAGATCTTGCAGAGCGCTCCGACCATCAACCTGCATCCGAACGTCGCGGCGTTCTTCGCCGAAAGCTCCGCCATCGGACGCAAGAAGCCGCTCAAGACGTCGCTGCTCTCCGGTGCGGATTCGAAGGCCTACCCGGTGATCGTGTACTTCATGCTCGCTGCGGCCCCACTGCTCAATCGCTTCGCGAAGACCGATTTCAAGTGGCAGCACCTTCCGGTTCCCTTCACCGTCTACGCGGATGGAATTGACCTCGTCGTGTTCGAGGAGTTCGGTGCCGGCGCCGCCGCTTTGCATCTCAAGGACCAGGTGGAGCGCAACGAACTGCTCCAGGACGAGTCGTACCGTCGCGCATTCCGTAAGGACTACGACAACAAGTTCTCACCCCGCATCTGGCATCGCAATTTCTACGATGCGGTCATCGTGGGATGCCCGGACGAGACGTTGATCGGCAAGAACTTCGGTCAGGTCGGTGACATCCGCGGAGTGCACCCGGTGGACGCGTACCTCGACCTGGTGGTGAAGTACGGGCGAGATCTTCGCTGGCGCACCACCATTGCCAATCACCGGCCCAAGTTCGCGAAGAAACTCGCCGCGAGTTCCGGTGTGCAGATGGGCTTCGGCGATGCCGGCGCACATCTGCGCAACATGGCGTTCTACAACTACCCGGTGCGACTCCTCAAGCGCGTCAAGGACGCTCAGAGTGACCGCAAGCCGTTCCTCACCATCGAGCGCGCAATCCACCGCCTGACCGGTGAACTGGCGGACTGGTACGGCATCGACGCCGGACATCTACGCCAGGGCGACCGCGCGGACTTCGTTGTCATCGATCCGGCCGGGCTCGACGAGTCGGTGGACGGCCTGTTCGAGGCAAAGGTCCCCGAGTACGGTGGGATCAGCCGAATGGTCAACCGCAGCGACGACGCAGCCGTCGCGACGGTGATCAACGGCCGACTCGTCTACCGGGACGGCGAATTCGCCCCGGGATTCGGAATCGAAAAGACAGGCCAGTTCCTGCGCGCTGGTGAAAAGGCTCCGATCACAGGGGTCACGAAGGCTAGCGTGGCGCTATGACTACACCGGCGGATCGCCTCACCTCGTACTCCCGGTCCGGGCTGACCTTCGACGTACGCGACGAAGGGCCGGCAGACGGTCCGGTGGTGGTCCTCCTGCACGGTTTTCCGCAGGATTCGAGCTCGTGGGATCAGCTCGCACCGCTGCTGCACACCCGCGGCTTCCGCACCGTGGCGCCGGATCAGCGAGGGTACTCACCCGGCGCCAGGCCGAAAGCGCGCTGGGCGTACCGCGGGTCCGAACTCGCCGCCGACACTGTCGCGCTGATCGACGCGCTCGCGGTGGGCAAGGTGCACCTGGTCGGCCACGACTGGGGTGCCGCAGTCGCATGGCAGGTCGCTGCCGAACGGCCGGATTTGCTCAACACCGTTACCACGGTGTCGGTTCCGCACCCGCTGGCCTTCATCAAGGCGATGGTGACCAGCACTCAGGGACTGAAATCGTGGTACATGGGGGCGTTCCAATTACCCTTCGTTCCTGAGAAGATTCTGGCCTCGTCATCGCTGGGCGAGAAGTTCCTGGTTTCGAGTGGGCAGACGCCGGAGAATGCGCGGCGCGATCTGAACGCCATGCTCGCTCCCGGCAGACTGCGCGGCGGTCTGAACTGGTACCGCGCGATGTGGATGACCAAGCCGAACCCGGCAGCTGCCCGGGTCACCGTGCCGACCCTGCACGTCTGGAGTGACGGCGACGCCGCCATCGGGCCCAAGGGTTCTGCCCTCACTCCCGCGTTTGTCGACGGTCCGTATCGGTTCGAAGTTCTCCGGGGTGTGAGCCACTGGATTCCCGACGAGGCGCCGACGGAGTTGGACCGGTTGCTCGGCGAGCATTTCAGCAGCTGACCGAGTTGCGTACTGAAGCCCCCGCCGTCCGGCGGGGGCTTCAGTCGTCAGCAAGGTCGTCGACCAACGGTGGTCAGCGAGTTCCGAATCGCTCCTCCACCTGTTCCTTCGTCAGGCCGAACTCCTCGAGCGTGTACTTGTGCGACGGTTTGCGAGCACCCGAGCGGCTTTCCTCGTGCATGGCCTCCATCGACTGCTGGGCGGTAGATGTCAACGGGATGTCGAAGTGCGTGTAGATGTTCTCGACGGTTCCCAGTGGATCGGTGACGAAGTCCTGATAGTCGACGTCGATGAACTGCGCGGGATTGTGGTGTGCGCGTGCACTGTCGAACTGCTCGAGCCCCCTGGCCCACAATTCGAGCTGACTTTCGCCGATCACCTTGTCGGTGAACGTGTTCGACCAACCCTCTGTCGCCTGGGCGGCCAGGCTGCACACCGACGGAATGATCGTCGTAGGGGAGCGGTGAGTCTGGATGACGAGAGCGTCGGGGTACGCCTCCATCAATTCGTCGAGCGCAAACAGGTGGCTCGGGTTCTTGAGGACCCACCGTCGATCCTGATCGGGCAGACCGATCAGCTGCAGGTTCTTCTTGTGTCGTGCATAGGCGTTCGACCACTCCTGGTCCTTCAGCCATGCGGAGTACGTGGGTAGATTTGCCAGGCACTCGTACGACACGGACTTGAACGTCTGACGCAAGAGCTGCCAACATTCTTCGACTTCGCTGGCCGACATGTAGTGCACGCCCATGAATTCGGGATGCTCGACGTGGTGTTGACCGAATGTCTCCTCGATCTTGGCGAAGACCGGGTTCGATTCCCACGTATCGCGAGGCGGGCGAGGCTGAGGGAACTCGGTCAGCCACATCTCGAGGCCCTGGTGAGCCGGGTCGACCGTGAGGAGGCGGTGTAAGGCAGTGGTGCCCGTGCGTGGCAATCCGGTGACGAAGATCGGCCGCTCGATCTTGACGTCGGCGTGTTCCGGATGCTCCTTCCACGCCGATTCGCTGAGGAGACGGGCCACCAAGGCGCCGCGAAGGAATACCCGAGAGATCTTGCTGCCGAAGGGCGTCAGATCCTCGTCGCGGTCGTAAGACTCGAGGAGGACCGACAGAGCCTCGGTGTAATCGTCGACGCCGAAGTCCGTCAGGCCGGTCATCCGCGTCGCCGAGGCATGGAGATCCTCGACGGTGCCGACGTGAGTGCGTTCAGTCATGGTGCTCCTAGTGATGGAATTCGCCGCAGTTGACGTCGATGCATTGGCCGGTGATCGCGCTGGCCATCGGGGACGCCAGGAAGATCGCCGCATCGGATACTTCATCCGTCGTCGGCAGGCGCTTGAGGTCGGTGTTCGACGCAGTGTGCTCGTAGATCTGCTCGACAGTCATGCCGAACTTCTCCGCCTGGTGCGCGAAGTATCCCTTGAGGGTGTCGCCCCAGATGTAGCCGGGTGCAATCGAATTGACACGAATTCCCTGCGGGCCGAGTTCGGTGGCCAGGGACTGCGACATGGCGAGCAGGGCCGACTTCGCCATCTTGTAGCTGCCGTAACGCTCTTGCGAATGCCGCAACACCATCGAATTGATGTTCACCACGGAGCCGTCCGACTCGGCAAGTGCCGGCGTGAACAGCTGAGTCAGGCGCAACGCACCCAGTACGGTCAGTTCGATGCTGTCGCGGATGTGCTGGTAATCGGTGCGAGCCAACGGTTTCATCGACGGAATCGAGAATGCATTGTTGATCAGAGTGTCGACTTTGCCGTAGGCGGCAATGGACTCGGCCACCAGATTCTCGGCGGAAGCCTGGTCGGTGATGTCGGTGGCAACGGTGACGGCGCGCCCACCGGCATCGACTATTTCCTTCGCAACGTCGTCGAGTCGCGATTGCGTACGTGCTGCGAGAACAAGACTCGCGCCGGCCGACGCACATCGAAGGGCCAGAGCGCGGCCGAGTGCCGGGCCGACTCCGGAGATGACTACTACACGGTCTTCGAGCAAGGCGGTCATGATTACCCCAGCATTCGGTTGTCGATGGCGGCCTGGCGCTGGGCAATGCGCGCTGCCCAGTCCTCGGCGGTGATGGTGTTGGTGTCGAAATGCGGCAGGTGCTTCGCAATATCTGCGACGGCGACGATTTCGACGGTGGGACCGTCCTGCGGCGTCAGCTCGCGGGACACGCGCTGCCAACGGAACTGCAGAATGCCGCGCGGATGTCCGACGGTTTCGATCCAGTTGGTGACACCGGGGTTCTTCTCGCTGACCACCATTCGGACCATCCCGTCCGGATCGACCTGTGCCTGGCCGTTGTTGAGGGAGGTCTGATGATTGACGTAGTCCAGTGAGATGTACCAGAGGCTCCCCAGTTGGAAGCCGAGATACGGTGCGTCGGAGGCGGCAACGGTGATGATCATCGCCTGCTCGTCGGTGAGTTCGTAATGTCCCACCGACGAGTACTGCGTTGCCAGCCCGCCCGGTGTCAGGCGTGGTTCGGTCATGGTGTTGACCGTGAGCTTGAGGTAGAACCACTCCGGGAACTGGAGCCACGTCTTGACCCGCGTGACCAGTGCCTTCCCAGCCCTGGCGTAACGCTTCTCGGTCTCTTCGGCGGTGAGAGGTGGCGGCGCGATCCCGATCGAATCGGTGCGCTCGATGCGGATCACGCCGCGCTGCTGACTCCAGTCGCTGTAGACCTCGCGAACGACCAGCTGCGAGGATCCGGGCGCCAGGGTGTAGTAGTTGGCTCGTCCGTCGGCGGGGCCGGGGCCGAACCAAGCGACGAAGTTGCCGTCGTCGTCTATCTCCAGCTCGCGGTCGTCGAAGGCGATTTCGCTGCCGGGAACGTTCGAGTTGGTGTAGTTCCCACTCAACACCTGGAAGCTGAGATCGGCTGTGGTGCCGCGCTTTCCGGTGACCTTGTATTCCTTGTCGTCGTTGATACGGGCGCCGAAGTAGAGGGTGTCCGGGTTGTCGAGACCCATCTTGGTGAATGGTCCGGTGCCCTGGATGAAACTCGGATGGGTCTTTTCGCTGGCCCAGGCGGCATGCGTCGTCGCGATGATTCCGCCGGCCAGATATTGGTATCCCTCCAGTAGATCCTGTTCGGATCTGATGTGCGGCGCAGTCTCGATCAATTTCTCGGCTTCGGCGATCGCCTCGGCAAACGGGTCCGTCAGCACGCTGGCTCCTCACAGTTCCGACTATGTCGCCGGTCCAGAGCGTCGTGGTACAAATATGTACCTATTTGGTAGATGTTGGGTATTTCGACAATAGAACGCGTTCTAGGGAGTGGTCAATGGGTGGACCGGAGAAGACGCCTGAAGCAGCACGCCAGAGGGGGAGACAATCGCCTCCCACCGAACGGGTGGTTCAGGTGCTCGACTACCTCGTCGGCCGCCCTGATCAGCGGTTCGGGCTGTCGGAACTGGCCCGCGCGCTCGAGATCAGCAAGCCCACCTGCTTGGGAATCCTCACGGCGCTGGCTGATCGTGGATACCTGACTCGGGACGAGGTGTCGAAGACCTATGGGCTCGGTCCGGCCTTGATCGCGGCCGGACGTGCAGCTCAGCGAGGATTTGCCGTCGGACCCATTGCCCGCACCCATCTGGAGAAGGTGAGCACGGAGTTCGGGACGACGTGCACGGCGTCCGGTGTGATCGGTGATCAGATCAGCGTTCTCGAAGTGACCGGACCGATCGGAGCGCGTCGCGCTGCCAAGGTCGGTCAGGTGTACCCGTTCGCACCACCGGTCGGACTGATGTACGTCCTCTGGGGTTCGGATCACGACATGGACAGTTGGCTGAGCAAAGAGCCGAGCCTGCCGGTGCGCTTGGATCGCGAGCGTCTGTGGAACGTGGTCCGCGAGTGTCGCGCTGCGGGGTATCTGGTCGAGAGTCTGGATCCAGTCGGGCAGCGACTGCACACGCTGATGGCGGGCGTTGCGACGCACGATCTTCCGCCGGAGGTGCGTGAACTGCTCGGGGAGATGGTGTCGAGCCTGGGTGAGAGGGTGTACCTCGGGCGCGACATCAGCTCTGACGACGAGCATCCCGTCAGTCTCATCGCGGCCCCGACCTACGACGCCGAGGGGCATCAGGCCCTTGTACTGACACTTTATGTGGGCGGGGCGATTACGGGCGCCGAGATCGAGCGAAGGGCTGTGGCGCTGGTTGCGGCGGCGGATGCGGTGACGGCGGAAGTTGGTGGCCGGAGTCCGGTTCGCGGTTTGTGACGTCTGATTGCCGGTCATTGACCTTTGGGTAGAACGAGTTCTATTCTGTGATTGCGTTCAATTTAGAACCAGTCCGGTACATAAATGTACCGATGCGGAAATGGTGTTCCGCACGGAGTACGTGATGCTCAGGAGCGAAAGACATGGCAACACTCCAGACCCCGCCCGCCTACGAGTTGTCGCATTTGCGGGCACTCGAAGCGGAGGCGGTCCATATTTTCCGCGAAGTCGCAGCGACTTTCGAAAAGCCGGTCCTCCTGTTCTCCGGAGGTAAGGATTCCGTCGTGATGCTGCACGTAGCGGCCAAGGCATTCTGGCCTGCTCCATTGCCGTTCGCCGTGATGCACGTCGACACCGGTCACAATTTCGACGAGGTGATCGAGTTCCGCGACCGCACGGTCGATCGCTTCAACCTGCGTCTTGTCGTCTCCAGCGTGCAGGACGACATCGACGCCGGACGCGTCATCGAGGACACCGGAGTCGGTTCGAGTCGCAATCGCCTGCAGACGCACGCGTTGCTGCGCGGAATTCGCGACAACAAGTTCGACGCCGTGTTCGGTGGTGCTCGCCGAGACGAGGAGAAGGCGCGCGCCAAAGAGAGGGTGTTCAGCTTCCGGGACGAGTTCGGGCAGTGGGATCCCAAGGTGCAGCGACCTGAACTGTGGAACCTGTACAACGGCAAACACCGTAAGGGTGAACACATTCGGATCTTCCCGCTTTCCAACTGGACAGAGCTCGACATCTGGCAGTACATAGAGAAGGAACGGATCGACCTTCCCGGCATCTACTACGCCCATCGTCGCGAAGTGGTTCCGCGCGACGGAATGTTGTTGGCACGCACCCGCTTCCTCGAACTTCGTGCCGGCGAGGAGTCCTACGAGGCGTTGGTGCGCTTCCGTACGGTCGGCGACGCAACGTGTACCGGATGCGTCGAATCGTCGGCCGAAACACCGGCCGCTGTCGTGGAAGAAGTTGCGGCGAGCCGTATCACGGAGCGTGGCGCAACCAGAGCTGATGACCGGATTTCCGAAGCTGGCATGGAAGATCGTAAGAAAGAGGGGTACTTCTGATGCCGCAACTGCTGAGAGTCGCTACAGCGGGGAGTGTCGACGACGGAAAATCGACACTCATCGGCCGGTTGCTCTACGACTCCAAGTCGATCTTCGAGGACCAACTCGAGGCCGTGGAGCGGAGCAGTCGAGAACGCGGCGACGAGTACGCCAACCTCGCGCTACTGACCGACGGATTGCGCGCCGAGCGTGAACAGGGCATCACGATCGACGTGGCCCACAGGTATTTCGCGACCCCTCACCGGAAGTTCATCATCGCGGACACACCCGGGCACGAGCAGTACACCCGCAACATGGTGACCGGCGCTTCGACGGCCGACCTTGCCCTGATCCTGGTGGACGCACGCAAGGGTGTGCTCGAACAGACGCGACGGCACGCTTTCTTGTCGACTCTCCTGGGGATACCCCACCTCGTGCTGTGTGTGAACAAAATGGACCTCGTGGGCTGGTCTCAGGAACGGTTCGAGGAGATCAAGGAAGAATTCCGGCAATTCGCGATCAAACTGGACGTCCACGATCTGACGTTCATTCCGGTGTCGGCGCTGTTGGGGGACAACATCGTTGCCCGGACCGAGAACATGTCCTGGTACGACGGGCCTTCTCTGCTGCACCATCTCGAGCAGGTACACATCGCTTCGGATCGCAACTTGATCGACGCGCGTTTCCCGGTGCAGTACGTGATCCGTCCGCAGAAGCAAACAGATGCCGACCTCCACGATTTCCGGGGATACGCCGGAACGGTTGCCAGTGGCGTCTTCAAGCCCGGCGATGAAATTGTGGCTTTGCCTTCAGGATTCACCTCGACGGTGAAGGCAGTCCACGGGCCGGGCGGTGACGTGATCGACGAAGCGTTTGCGCCCTCGGCCGTCTGCATCGAGCTGGCCGACGATCTCGACGTCAGCCGAGGGGACCAATTGTGTCGGCTCAACAACCGGCCGCAGGTCGGGCAGGAAATCGATGCGATGGTCTGTTGGTTGACTGAACAGACCACCCTGTCGGAGAACAACCGCTACTCGTTGCTGCACACCACGCGCTCCACGAAAGCGCAGATCGTCAAGCTCGACTATCGCCTGGACGTGAATTCTCTGCACCGCGACGAGAAGGCAGAATCTCTGTCCCTCAACGAGATCGGTCGCATCTCGATCAAGACGCAGCAGCCGTTGATGTTCGATCCCTACCGCCGCAACCGCGTGACAGGCAGCTTCATCCTCGTGGACGAGACCACGGGCAATACCGTCGCGGCCGGAATGATCAACGGTCCGACACTCAAGGAATCGCGCGTCGTCTGGCACAGTTCGGAGGTTTCTCGCGAGGAACGTGCGACCGCCGGCGCCACCATCTGGCTCACCGGTCTCTCGGCCTCGGGTAAGTCGACGATCGCGGTGGAACTCGAACGCCGCTTGGTGGCCGCGGGTATCCCGGCGTACCGCCTCGACGGCGACAACCTCCGGCACGGATTGAACGCGGATCTGGGATTCAGTGCCGAGGACCGAGCCGAGAACGTCCGCCGAGTCGGCTCGGTGGCGCAGTTGTTCGCTGATTCAGGTGCAGTGGCAGTGGCCTGCCTGATCAGCCCGTACCGCGAAGATCGTGATCGAGTGCGGGCGGCGCACGAGGCCGCCGGGCTGAAGTTCGTCGAGGTTTACGTCGACACCCCGATCGAGCAATGTGAAGCCCGAGACCCCAAGGGGATGTACGCCAAGGCCAGGGCCGGGGAAATCAAGGGTTTCACCGGAGTCGACGATCCGTACGAGGCTCCAGCCAGTGCCGAGCTGGTGATCAGACCCGAAGACGGAACGCCTACCGAACTTGCGCTGCGAATTATGGAAGTGTTGGACCGGTGAGCGAATCCACACACAGCAGAATCGCCGACGAGGCACTCGCGGCGGAATTGGCGCAGGCCGCTGGTGCGATCCTCCTGGGGATCCGAGCCGAGGGCCTGGGTGTCGACGACGGTCGTGAGCTTGGTCGCCGGGGCGACAAGGCCGCCGATTCCTACATCCTCGACCGGTTGGCCGCCGAACGGCCGGAGGATTCCGTGCTCTCGGAGGAGTCTGCCGATGATCGCAATCGTCTGGACGCATCCCGGGTTTGGATCATCGATCCGCTGGACGGCTCCAAGGAATACGGCTTGCCGGATCACGCGGATTGGGCAGTGCACGTGGCGCTTTGGGAGCGCGGTAGCGGAATTACCGCAGCCGCGGTTGCTCAGCCGGCGCTCGGAGCGGTGTACTCCAGTGGCGACGAGGCCGATTCGGTTCCCGCGAATTCGCCGCTCCGCGTAGTAGTCAGCGGATCGCGACCACCCGCATTCACCGAAGCGGTGGCAGCCGAACTCGGCGCCGACGTGGTGCACATGGGATCGGCCGGCGCCAAGGCGATGGCGGTGGTGCGAGGCGAGGTCGACGCCTACCTGCACGCCGGTGGGCAGTGGGAATGGGATTCGGCTGCACCCGTCGGCGTCGCACAGGCGGCCGGGCTGCATTGCAGCCGCATCGACGGTTCGCCGCTGCTCTACAACGAATCTCACCCCTACCTTCCGGATCTCGTGATCTGCCGACCGGAGTTGGCTGAGTCGATCCTGGGTGCAATTGCCAAGCACTCCACGGAGTCTGCGGTCAGTGGGCGCGTCGCCATGGCGCGTGAATACGTGAACGCATTGCTCACTCACGACGCAACGAAGGTCCGATTCGCAACTGACGCCTGGCGGGTCGAGAACGGTCAGCGAACCGGTGACACCGGCGCGTTCATCAGCAACGAGCTCGAACAGGGGCAGCAATATCGCGGAATCGTGGCGATACGTGAACTCGCGCTGCGTGAGTGGGGCGAGAGCGTCGTCGCGCGGTATCTGCTCGACCTCGGAACACCTGGCCAGGCACCGGCCGTCACAGTTTTCGTCACCGAGTACTTCGGGATACCGGCAGGCGAGATCGAAAGCATCCTGGCAATCATCGAACCCTACGACAACGATTCGAAAGAGGCTGGAACACAATGGCATCGGACAAGCTGATCACCGATTTCTGCGCGCTGTGGGCGGCCGCCGATGTTGCAAAGATCGTCGACTACTTCACCGATGACGTCGTTTATCACAACATTCCGATGGAGCCCGTGGTCGGTCGCGAGGCCGTCCGGGCGTTCATCGAGCAGTTTGTCGGTGCCTTCGGCAACATCGACTTTCAGATCAAGCGTCAGGTCGCGGACGGCAACACCGTCATGAACGAGCGCGTCGACGTCTTCACCATCAACGGCGCCGAGGTAGCGCTCCCGGTCATGGGGGTATTCGAAGTCGAGGACGGAAAGATCAAAGCCTGGCGCGACTATTTCGACATGGCACCGATCAACGCGGCAGCCGGCCAGGCCTGATCGGGGCGCCTATTCCGCGATGACAGCGTGCGGGTAGTCCGCCGAACGGTGCTGGAAACGCGTAATGGCGGGATTCACGATGACGCCGTCACGGATTTCGATGGCGCGGTCGACGGTCTCGTCTGCCTTCCAGGCCGTCTCTCCTGCCATCACAGTGGGCAGGTAGGGAAGAAGTGATTCGCTGATCTCCCACGACGCGGAGTTCCACAGGTACGACGGGCTGTGATCGACGCCGTAGTAAGTGATGTTGTCGCCGACGATGAAGGTCGGATCCGCGAACGAGGTGGGACGAGCCCAGCTGAACCCCATGCCTTCGTCGCACGAGACGTCGACGATGAGGCTTCCCGGTTGGAAGTCCATGAGATCTTCCTCGGTCAGGAACGTCAGCGGGGCATCCGTGTTCTGCAGTACGCAGTTGACGACGATGTCGTGCTCGGCCAGGAAGCCCGGTACCGGCACGCTGTGGTTGTCGAGCATGACGTGGCTGCCGCGGACATCGCCGTTGTTGTTGTCGAACGAGACCATTCGCGCCGAGTGGATGGGGGAGCTGACGGCGGTGACGCCGCGCTGAGTCAGTACGTCCACTTCGTGGATACCGTGCGCCTTGAGTGCAGTGACAGCGCCGCGTGCAGTGGCACCGAAACCGATCACGGCAGCAGTGAGACGGCGGCCGTAGTCTCCGGTGGAACCGATCAACTGCAGGGCGTGCAGTACCGAGCAATAGCCGGCCAACTCGTTGTTCTTGTGGAACACATGCAGATTGAACGATCCGTCGCTGTGCCAGAAGTTCATCGCTTCGAAGGCGATGAGAGTCAGTTTCTTGTCGATCGCGATCTGTGTCAGCTCGGTGTCCTGGACACAGTGCGGCCAGCCCCAGAGAACCTGACCCGACCGTAGTTCGGCGAGGTCACGCACCAACGGCTTCGGTAGCAGAACCACATCGGTTTCCGCCAAAATCTGCTTGCGCGTGCGGATTCCGGCCACCAGACGCGAGAGGTAGTCGTCGGAGTAGCCGAAGGGGTGGCCGTAACCCTCTTCGAGGTAGATCCGAGAACGTAGTTCGGCATCGATGCGATCGAAATGCGCAGGATGGATCGGCAACCGGCGTTCTGCCGGTTTGCTCGACTGTCCGATGACTCCAAGGGTGCGTGCGTTGTTCAATTGTGTATCTCTCGATAGGAGCAGGTAGAGATGTCAGGCAGGCGCCTGAGGGACTAGCAGAAGCCGCAGGAACGCTGGCAGATTGCCTCGGCCAGGATCGCGTGAAGGCGTGCCGGCTGCGCTGCTGTCGATCGCCGACGGCAACAGAAAGGCGCGCCGGTATGTGCTCAGTCTAGTCCTGAACGGTCCTCGCCCGGCGGCCGGGCGAGGTGCGGTGCTGCTCCGACGTAGGGCTACTGCTCGCGCAGGCGTGAATCCAGCACGGCCAGTTGAATTTTGCTGGCATCCGTGTGTACTTGACGACCTTTGTCGGTGACGTCGATGAAGACTCCGCGCCGGTCAGCCTCGCACAGTGCTCGCTGAACCAGTCCGGCCTTCTCGAGGCGGGCGACGCTGCGGGAGAGCGCACTGGGACTCAGGTACATCTCCGAAGCCAGATCCTGCATCCGTGGACGCTCACACGAGGTGTCCATGAGTCGGTCGAGGGCCTCGAAGTCGCTCATACTCAGGCCGTGCGCCGACTGCATCTGGCGATCGAGTTCGCATGCGATGTCGTTGTAGCTGGTCGACAACGAGCGCCAGGTGTTGCGCAATTCCGATTCCGACGTCACGACCGCATTCTAGTTGAAGACTCGATTACGTGCAATTGCATTAAATGCTTGTGCATTAAGTGCATGTGCATCTATTCTCGCTGACGTGACTTGCACAGACTCGACACTCAAACCATTCGATTCGCCGGAATCCCCGGGTTCTACGGAATCCACGGATCCGGCCACAGGAGAGGGCTGGTCCCTCAAGCTGTGGGGCATCCTCGCGGTGCTCTGCCTCGTGTTGTTCCTCGACGGTCTCGATGTGTCGATGGTGGGCGTCGCTCTACCGTCCATCGGCAATGAACTGGGCCTGTCCACTACTTCGCTGCAGTGGATCATCAACGGCTACGTCCTCGGATTCGGCGGCTTGTTGCTACTCGGTGGACGTACCGCCGATCTTCTCGGGCGCAGGAAGGTCTTCCTGATCGCGCTGACCGTGTTCGCAATCGCTTCGCTGGTCGGTGGCCTTGTCGACAACGGAACACTGCTGATCGCATCACGATTCGTGAAGGGACTGGCGGCGGCCTTCACTGCGCCGACTGCAATGTCCATTCTCACCACGACGTTCAAAGAGGGCCCGGCCCGTAACCGTGCGCTGTCCGTGTTCTCCGTGTTCGGCGCCAGTGGTTACTCGTCGGGCCTGATCCTGGGTGGGCTGTTGACCAGTGCCGGTTGGCGATTCACGTTCCTGATGCCGGTTCCGTTTGCCGTCATCGCGCTGATCGGTGGGTACTTCCTCATTCCGCGGGACCGTCCCGCAGATACCGGGGGACACGACCTCGTCGGCGCCGTCACCCTGGTGACGGGAATGCTTCTCACGGTCTACACGATGGTCTCGGCTCCGACCCGTGGGTGGGCACACCCGATGACGCTGGGTTCGTTCGCCGTCGCAGCCGTGCTTCTGGCGACGTTCTTTTTCGTCGAGAAGAAGGTGGCTCATCCACTTGTGCGACTTGGGCTTCTGCGCGTCGGCACCATCGTTCGTGCGAATCTGGCCATCATCGCGCTCTTCGGTTCCTACCTGAGCTTCCAGTTCATGATGACGATCTTCCTGCAGTCGGCCCTCGGCTGGTCGCCCCTGAAGATGGCGATGGCACTGCTCCCCGCGGGCATCATCGTCGCCTTCGGATCACCGTTCGTCGGACGGTTGGTCGACCTGTACGGCAGTGCCAAGCTCATCATCGCGGCACTGACCTCGCTCAGCGTCGGGTACCTCTGGTTTCTCTTCGCGGGCAGCGATTCACCGTCGTACGTCGTGGCGATTCTGCCGAGCGTCATCCTGCTCGGACTCGGATTCGCGTTGGGGTACACCTCGATCATGGCCCAGGCCACCTCCGGCGTCGACGATTCGGAGCAGGGTTTGGCGTCCGGGCTGGTGAACACGTCCGCTCAGGTCGGTGCGGCGCTCGTACTCGCTCTCACTACCGCCCTCGTGACCGCCGGATCGCACACCGCGTCCGGTGCCGGTACCGCCGGATTCGAACAGTTCCATCCCGGATTGATCCTGGTTACCGGAGTCGCGCTGGTGGGCTTGGCGATCACCGTCTCGCCGCTGGTACGTGGAAGGTCGCTGCGGGGAAGATCCGTGCGTGAAAGGCGCGCTGAGGAAGAAAAGGAATTGGCCGAGGTCAACTGAATACTTGCTTCATCCGCGAATGCGCTCGGCCGCGTAGGAGACAATCCTGCGCGGCCGAGTTGCTGTGTCTGAACTATCGGGTGGCAGATTTCAGGGCTGCGTCTTTCGGGGCTGCGTCTTTCAGGGCTGCGTCGAAACTTGTCGACGTAGCTTGCGAACCGAGAATCAAGGCAAGGCGCACCAACATGGCTTCGCGGTCGGACGGATCAGCCTGATCGAGTGCGTTCGACAGTGCCAACCAGACGTGCTCGCGGTGGCCCTCGTCGTCGATCACCGCAGTTGTCGCCGACTGTGCCGTATCGAAGTGCGTCGGCGCAGTGCCGGCGGTGAGGTGCTTGGCCACGTCGTTCAATTGCGTGGGATCGCTGATGCGGCAGAGCGCCAATCCGTCGGGCCGAATCACGAAGATCTCGCCGACACGAGCACCGAGGGCAGATGCGAGATTGCCTTCGGCATCGCGAATCGTGGAGTCGTTAGTTCCCGCGGTGATCACCCGTACGGTTTCCGGTGCAAGGGCCTGAGCGAGAATCTCGGCTTGCGTGTCGAGTTCGGATACCAGCTCAGCTGACAGTCCGAAAGCCAGCAGGCCGAATCCAGTACCGCGCAGACTGTTCAAGGAGGTTTTCGAACCGTCCGCCGAGACCTGGACGACTCTGTCCTCCAGCGGATCCCCGGGTAGTACGCCCTCGGTGCCCGCAGCTGTGGGCCACGTCAGCGGCGAGAGACGGGCGTGCGTTGCACTCGACTGGCGCGGGTTGATGAGGTGCGCGAATTCGCTTCGCTAGGTGGCGAGTTCGAGTACGGCGTCGCGGGTGGTTCGGTAGCCGTGACTGCCGGGCGACATGATGAGCGTCGACTTGCCTGCATTGTCGACGTTCTGCTGCCACGCGCTACGACGTTCCTTCGAATACGCGTCGAGGATGGCGGTATCGGCAGCTCCGTTGATGACGGCCGCCAGTTGCCACACCAGGGTCTCGGCATCTTCCATGCCAGAGTTGAGGCCACGAACACCGAAGATCGGAACGAGATGCGCGGCGTCGCCGGCAAAGAGCACACGGCCGTGAGTGAAATCTTCGAGGGCGAGTGCATGGGCGCGGTAGAAGCCGAACCATTCCAGGGTCCAGGGGATGTCGCTCTCGAGCCATTCGAGGTGACGCGTGATGCGGTCACGGATGCGATCTTCTTGCGTCTCCGCCTCCGGATCGTCCGACGCGTCGAGCTGGTAGTCGATGCGCCAGATGTCCCGTGGTTGGCGGTGCATGATGATCGTGGAGCCCGGGTTGCTGGGTGCGTCGAACCACACCAGACGCTCGGCCGGGAGTTCCGATTCCCAATGAATGTCGGCAATGACGTAGTTGCCCTCGTAGCTGTTGCCCTGCAAGCGGATTCCGCTGAGTTCGCGCATCTTGCTGCGTCCACCGTCGGCAGCCACGACCCACGCCGCACGCAGTTCGCGGGTTCCGAACGCGGTGTCGACGGTCAGAGTTACCTCGTCGTCACCGCCGGAGATGCCGGCGATCGACGACGACCAGTGGAAGTTCACCAGTGGGTGGGCGAGCAACTTGTCGGTCATGATCTGTTCGAACTCGGATTGCGAGACGTTGACCATGGGTCCGCGCGCGTCGTGCTCGGCGGATGCCATCCGGAACTGCAGTACTTCCTGATCGCGGTAGTAACTCCGACCACCCACCCACGGTAGAACGATGTCTTCGAGTTCGGCGCCGAAACCAAGGCGTTCGGCAACTTCGAGGCTGTGCCGTGACACGCAGATCGCGCGACTGCCGAACGAGACCTGATCGGCCGCTTCGAGAATCGTGACGGCAATGCCGCGCTGCGCCAAGCCCATGGCTACGCCCATGCCGACTGGGCCGGCTCCGACGATCACGACGGGAAGTGCGTCGGCCGAAGGCGCCATGGAAGCGAAGTCCTCGGGTGCGTACTTCTTCGGATGAAAGTAGGTCGACATGGTCACGAGGCTTTCTGTGCGGCAGTGTTTTTCGGGATCAGTTGAGGTTCCGGGAGTAGCAGGATGGAAACCAAGCTGATCACGGCAATGATCACGAAGTAAACGGTGATGGCGAACGAGGTGTCGAAGGCGGCGTATAGCGCGGTGGCGATCATCGGGGCCAGACCGCCGCCGAGGATTGCGCCGATCTGGTAGCCGAGTGACGCTCCGCTGTAGCGGATGTGTGCGGGGAACAATTCGGCGAACAGCGCCGCTTGTGGGCCGGCGCAGCAGCCGAGCGTGAAGCCGAGGGCGATCATCGATACGAGCATCACCGGGACGATCGCCGTGTCGATCAGCGGAAAGAACACCGCTGCCGCCACTACCAGGGCGATCGAACTGCGGATGTAGACGGTTCGGCGTCCGAGAGTGTCCGACTTGTGAGCGCTGAAAGCCATTCCCGCCATCCAGAACGGGCAGGATGCGATGAGGAGGAAGAGCATCGTGGTTTTGCTGAAGCCGAGTTCGGACTCGCCGTATTTGAGCACGTAAACCATGTACGCGTACGCAATTCCGTTGGTGGCGATGAAGGTTCCACCGGCGAGGAGCACTGTCTTCCAGTGTCTGGTGAGAACCTCGAGAATCGGCATGGACTCCGCCGGTGCTTCGGACTTCGAAGCGGTGAACTCGTCACTTTCCTCGAGGCCGAGACGGATCCACATCGCAACGCCCACAAGAACTGCGCTGAGCAGGAACGGGATTCGCCATCCCCAGGAGTTGAATGCATCGTCGTCCATGAAGGCGGCGAGGGGGAGATAGACGAGATTGGCCACCAATACGCCTGCGGGAACACCGATTTGTGGTGCGCTGCCGTACAGCCCCTTCTTGCCCTCCGGTGCGTTTTCGGTGGCGACCAGAACTGCGCCGCCCCACTCGCCGCCGACACCGAGTCCCTGAACGAATCGCAAGGTCACCAGGAGTATGGGGGCAAAGACGCCGATGGCGGCGTAGTTGGGTAGCAGGCCGATGGCAACGGTGGCGCAGCCCATCAGCATCAACGAGGTGACCAACATGGATTTGCGTCCGATGCGGTCGCCGAAGTGGCCCATCACGATTCCGCCGATGGGACGCGCGACGAATCCGACGGCGAGGGTGGCGAAGGCGGCCAGGGTGCCGGCCAGATCGGACGTGCCGGGGAAGAACTGCTTGCCGAGCACGAGCGCGGCGGCGGTGCCGTAGATGAAGAAGTCGTACCACTCGATGGCGGTGCCGACAAAGCTGCCGAGGGCGGCCTTGCGCGCCTTGACCGTCGCGGCGGTGCGCGTAGCGGTCGGTGAGGCGATGGAGGTCATGAAGTGCCTTTCGAGATGAATGTGGCTTGAAGAAACAATGACGTGCGCCACAACAATTGAAAAGCGAAAGAATTGGAGGTTCTTGCACGGAAAATGCGTGGAATCAGCTCCGCTGCCTGGTAGTGGGACTATTGGGCAGGTTCCGAGGGTGAAACGAATTCTATGAAAGCGCGTGCGACGCGGCTGAGGCGAGTGTTCTGGTGCCACGCGAGAACTACGTGCACCGACGGCACGACAGGGGAAGCGATGGTCTTGACGACTACCTCGAGCCCCTCGTACGTGACGTCCATCTTGGGGCGCTGGAGTAACAGCGTCCAGCCGAGTCCGCGTCCGACAAATGCCCGCGCCGTCTCGAAGTTCGCGGTTCTGTATGCAACCTTCGGGATGAATCCGCCTGCGCGGCAGACGTCGAGCGCGTGTTTGGTGCTCGGCGGCGCGTCGAGGAGAACCATCGGGTGGTCCGCGAGGTCCGGAAGATGGATCGGTCGCTCGGACCGCGCGAGTGGGTGTTCTGCACCCAGGACGATCAAGGGTTCGCGGATGGCCAACGGAACTGTGCGCAATTGTGGAGACAGGTCCAGGTCGTAAGCGATCGCGAGGTCCAACTCGCCGTTCTCGAGATGTGTCTGGAGCCGATTCTGAGTGTCCTCGCGGAACTCCACCTGCGCGTCGGGATTCTCACGGGTGAACCCGGCGATCATCGACGGCAATACCGTCGGCCCCAGAGCGGGATAGCAACCGATCGCGATGGGCCCCGACACGTTTCCGCCGGTTCCGAGCGCATCGGATTCGAGCTCCCCGGCTTGCTGAAGTAGCGCCCGGGCGCGCACCAGAACGGATTCGCCGGTGCGGGTCAGTTGAATGCCGAATGAGCGACGGCGAACGCACAGTTGAACTTTGAGCGCGCGTTCGAGTTCGGTGAGCGACGCGGACAGGGCAGAGGGGGAGAGGTGCAAGCGCTCGGCCGCGGCGCTGATCGTCCCGGTCTCGGCTACCGCGACAAACGCAGCAAGCTGACGCATCGTGTACGTGGGAGCAGGATCGATGCGAGGCATGAGATCGACAGTAGTCGGATAGATTGCCCTGTATATTTTGGTGCGGCACCGTGGAGAAGTCGAAGATCAATCGCTGACCTGCGTCTTCGTGGTGCCCCCGGCAGGATTCGAACCTGCGACCTTTCGCTCCGGAGGCGAACGCTCTATCCCCTGAGCTACGGGGGCGCACCGAATGCTCGGTGTGCCGATTGGGCTGCGTTAGCGTAGCGCATCACGGGGGGACAAGACCAAACCGGCACCCGTCTCGGCATGGCGTCGTCGCGGGAGGCAGTCGAGGATGCGGCCGGGGACCATGGTCGTCGAATCATCTGTACCGACTGACTCGGATGCTTTTTACGCCTAGGCTCGGCTCTGAGCACAGGCTCGGGCGGACTGCTCGGGCACCCTCGTGAGGTACGGGAGTCGTTGATGACCGATCACCACTATTCCGAAGACCAGCTCGCGCTCGACCTGAAGTGGTGGGCAGCGGCCAACTACCTGACCGTTGCGCAGATCTATCTGAAAGACAACACGCTTCTGCGGGAACCGTTGCGAGCCGAGCACATCAAGCCTCGACTGCTCGGGCACTGGGGGACCAGCCCCGGCCTGTCGATGATCTACACGCTCCTCAATCGGCACATCGTCACCACTGATGCTGACTGGCTGTACGTCACCGGCCCGGGGCACGGCGGCCCGGCGCTGGTCGCGTCGACGTATCTCGAGGGAACGTATTCGGAGATCTATCCGGAAGTCTCGGACGACGCCGAGGGTATCCACCGGATGTGTCGGCGATTCTCGGCTCCCGGCGGAGTGCCCAGCCATGTGAGTGTGCAGACACCCGGAAGCATCCACGAAGGAGGCGAGCTCGGCTACGCCCTTGCGCATGCGGCCGGCGCTGCCTTCGATCATCCGAACCTCGTGGTGGCCTGTGTGATCGGCGACGGCGAAGCGGAGACCGGGCCGTTGTCCGGCTCGTGGAAGCTCCCGGCGTTCTTGAATCCACGACGCGACGGCGCGGTGTTGCCGATCCTGCACGTGAACGGCGCCAAGATCGCGGGCCCGACCGTGTACGGGCGCAGCAGCGACGAAGACATTCAGGCCTACCTCGGCGGCCAGGGGTGGGCGCCGATCGTCGTCTCCGGTGACGACCCCGACGTCGTGTTTCCTCAGTTGTATCAAGCGATCTCGCAGGCACACGAGAAGATCCGCGAGATGCAGGGTGCCGCACGCCGCGGCGAGGAGTGGACGGGTTCGTGGCCGGCAATCGTCTTGCGAACGCCGAAAGGATGGACCGGTCCACACACCGTCGACGGAATCTTGGTCGAGGGCACACATCGTGCGCACCAGGTGCCGTTGTCCGGCGTGCGAACCAACGAATCGCATCTGCGGCAACTCGAAGAGTGGATGCGGTCGTACCGTCCGGACGACTTGTTCGACGCCAACGGATCACTCGTCGCGGACCTGGCGGCGCTCTCGCCGGCGGGGGACAAGCGCATGGGGAGCACTCCCTACGCGAACGGTGGACGACTTCGAGTCGATCTCCCGATGCCGCCGCTCGAAAAGTATGCGCTTCCCATCCAATCCCCGGGTTCGACCTTCCACGAGACGACGCGAGTGCTCGGCGAGCTTCTGCGCGACATCTACGCCGCCACGGAAACCGAGGACAGCGGCGGGATCTTCCGACTCTTCTGTCCGGACGAGACGTCGAGCAATCGCCTCGGCGCCGTGTTCGAGACAACCGACCGCTGCTGGCAACTGCCGATCACCGACTACGACGACGGGCTGTCCGCGGACGGTCGTGTCATGGAGGTCCTCAGCGAGCACCTCTGCGAAGGTTGGCTCGAGGGCTATCTGTTGTCCGGTCGACACGGGATGTTCGCGAGCTACGAAGCATTTGCGATGGTGAGCGTGTCGATGCTCATCCAGCACGCCAAGTGGCTCCAACATGCCGTCGACCTGCCGTGGCGGGCGTCCGTCGCTTCGCTCAACGTGCTGCTGACCAGTACATGCTGGCGCAACGATCACAACGGATTCAGTCATCAGGGCCCCGGCATGATCGACGCCGTTATTCCCTTGGCACCCAGTGTGATCCGCGTGTGGCTGCCGCCGGATTCCAACACCTTGCTCTCGATCTCGGATCACTGCCTGCGTAGTACCGACCACGTCAACTTGATAGTCGTGGACAAGCAACCGCATCTGCAGTACCTCACGCTCGAGCAAGCGCACGAGCACTGTGCGGCGGGCGCTTCGGTCTGGGAATGGGCCGGAACCGAGGCTCGCGGACAGGAACCGGACGTGGTCCTGGCCGCTGCGGGAGATGTGCCGACGCAGGAGATCCTGGCTGCTGCACAGTTGCTGCGCGATCACACGCCCGAACTGATCACCCGCGTCGTCAACGTCGTCGATCTGATGGCCCTGCTGACGCCAACCGAACATCCCCACGGATTTGGGGAGCGGGTCTTCCTCGACCTGTTCACCGCGCAGACCGACGTAGTGTTCGCATTCCACGGGTACTCGCGTGCGGTGCACGAACTGATTCACGGGCGTCCGAGTCCCGAACGCTTCCACGTTCGCGGATTCAGTGAACAGGGAACAACCACAACACCGTTCGACATGGTTGTCCTCAACAAGATGAGCCGCTACCACCTGGTGATCGAGGCGCTACGACGCTCCAAGCGTCGGCCGGCCGGGGCGTCCGAGTTGGCGGAGTTCTGCCGGACACAGCTCGAAAAGCACTCGCGTTACATCGTCGAGCACCTCGAAGACATGCCGGAGGTAGAAAACTGGACCTGGTCCTGAAATTCAGGACCAGGCCCAGTTGGGTCTGAACATTCTCGGTTCAGCTCAGTGCAGTGCAGTGCAGTTCAGTTCATGGGCAGCGGCACTGCGCCGCGAGCTGCCAACATGTCGGTCATCAGCTTGGACTCGCTCTGCTGCGTGTTGACCATGGTCTGCGCCAGGCTGCGCACCGGACCCTCGGTGGCGTCGGCAGCTGCGTACTCCATCATCGGAAGCCCACCTTCGTGGTGACGAAGCATCAACTGCAGGAACAAGGTGTCGAGTTGCAGGCCTTCCGCCGCGCGGAGAGCCGCAAGGTCCTCGGGGGACGCCATGCCGGGCATGGTGTCGACCGGCCCGGAATGACTCATGTCCATCGTGGCCGAAGTCCCGTGCGATCCGTGGCCGGAGCCCGAATCGGACGACATCCACTCCATGTACGGGCCCACCTTGGACAGCGGCTGATCCCACATGGTCAGCCACGCCTGCATCTGACCGAGCTGGTTCTGCTGCGTGGTCAAGATGTCGAACGCGAGCGTGCGTACGTCGTTGTCGGTGGACTTCGTCAGGGCGATGGACGCCATGTCGACGGCCTGGCTGTGATGCACGCTCATGTCCTGCGCGAAGCCCACGTCCACCGAATCCGAGGCCGGAACGGTCAGTGACGACTTCGCATCGGGTCCGAGGAGGTTGGTCAGTGCGCCGAGGGCAAAACCGACGGCGATCGCGCCGATCAGACCGATGATCAGCAGTGCGGTGCGCTGACTCGGCTTCGAAGGCTGATCGGTGGTCTCTGAACTATTCACCGGACTATCCACCGGCGGGAATCTGTTCGTCCGTGGCCGGGGTCGCGCCCGTGCCGTCCATCTGGATGGCGTCGGCGCCCGGAGGTGTCGGATCGAACGGCGACGTCGACGGAGTGAACAGCGGGTTGGTGCAGCTCGCGCCGACCTCGGGGTAGACGTTCGGGTTCTGGTTCAGGGCGGTGATGAACTGATCGATGCGATCGTCGTCGGCCTTGTCGATCTCGAGGCGATGGCCCCACGACTGCAGAGAAATGGGGCTGCTCTGGCCGGGGTACGGCGACATCAGCATGTAGGACTTGCCGTTGACGCGTGCGGCGAGGCTGTCGATCTGGTCCTGGTCGACGAGATCGGGGTTGTACGTGATCCAGATGGCGCCGTGCTCGAGCGAGTGGACGGCGTTCTCGGTGCGGATCGGGTCGGCGTACACGGTTCCGGTGCAGTTCGCCCAGGTGGCGTCGTGCGGGCCACCGAACGGCGGAGTCTGGTCGTACGCCACGCGCTGAGTGGAATCGACGTGCTGGCCGGCCGGGTACTCGATCTTGAGGACGCCGTCGATCTTGTCGGACGGATCCTTGTTCTCGGAGCTGTACTTGTACGGCTCGAGGGCCTGCCGCTCCTCGACCTTGGGCCACAGATTGATACCGAGCACGGCGATGAGTGCGAGCACAGCCACACCGGCGCCGATCGACAGCCAGGGGATCTGGCGGGGAGCGGGGACGCCGCCCTTACCCTTCTTGGCCGGCCGACTGTTCTTGTTGGCGGCCTTGATGGCCTTGGCTGATTTGGCCCCGGAGTTCTTGTTGGGACCGCGACTATCGGAACCGCTTGGCATCGATTGGGCTCTTTCGGTGTGTGGGCTTGAGGTGTGGCGCGCCCGCGCACGAAGGTACGCGGTGGTAGCTCGGGCATTACCACTGTACTTTCCGAGTCTGAGGGCAAACTTTGAGAGTGGCGTGCGACACGCCACAGCGGCCCCGCGCACGTTCACGGAGAGCGAGGCGTGAGGCGAGTCTCCACTTCCGGTGTGCAGGCAATAGGATGAATACCTGTGACTCCAGCTGACCTTGCCGAACTGCTCCGCGGAACCGCAGCGAGCGTCCTTGCCGATCGTGGCCTCGACGTATCCGTGCTGCCCGAAACCCTTACCGTCGAGCGACCACGCAACCCCGAGCACGGCGATTACGCCACCAACATTGCCATGCAGGTAGCCAAGAAGGTCGGCACTAATCCCCGCGAGCTGGCGGGCTGGATCGCCGAAGCCCTCACCGCTGCCGACGGAATCGAATCCGCCGAGATCGCCGGACCCGGCTTCCTCAACATTCGGTTGGACAAGGACGCCCAGGGCGCGATCGTCGTGTCGGTTCTCGAAGCCGGTGCGTCGTACGGCTCGGGTGACTCTCTCGCCGGCAAGAAGATCAACCTCGAATTCGTCTCGGCCAACCCCACCGGACCGATTCACCTCGGTGGAACCCGTTGGGCTGCAGTCGGAGACGCGCTCGGACGCATTCTGTCCGCGCAGGGTGGATTGGTCACACGTGAGTACTACTTCAACGATCACGGTGCCCAGATCGACCGCTTCTCGCGTTCGCTGATCGCTGCAGCGAAGGGTGAACCTGCTCCGGAAGACGGTTACGCCGGTGCATACATCGCCGACATCGCCGCCTCGGTTCTGAAGCAGCGTCCCGACGTCATGGAGCTGCCCGCCGACGAGCAGCAGGAAACCTTCCGCGCCATCGGCGTCGAATTGATGTTCACGCACATCAAGCAGACCCTCCACGACTTCGGCGTCGACTTCGACGTCTACTTCCACGAGAACTCGCTCTTCGAATCCGGTGCGGTCGAGAAGGCCGTCGAATCCCTCAAGGGTTCGGGCAACCTCTTCCACGAAGACGGTGCGTGGTGGCTCAAGAGCACCGACTACGGCGACGACAAGGACCGCGTCGTCATCAAGAGCGACGGCAACGCCGCCTACATCGCCGGTGACATCGCCTACTTCCAGAACAAGCGCGCCCGCGGGTTCGACCTCTGCATCTACATGCTCGGTGCCGACCATCACGGATACATCGGCCGTCTCAAGGCTGCCGCGGCCGCATTCGGCGACGATCCGGACACCGTCGAGGTGCTGATCGGCCAGATGGTCAACCTCGTCAAGGACGGCACTGCCGTCAAGATGAGCAAGCGCGCAGGCACCGTCATCACCCTCGACGACCTGGTCGAGGCAATCGGCGTCGACGCCTCGCGTTACGTCATGATCCGCTCGTCGGTCGACTCGAGCATCGACATCGATCTCGACCTGTGGACCAAGACCAGCAGCGAGAACCCCGTCTACTACGTCCAGTACGCGCATGCACGCCTCTCGGCGATCGCTCGCAACGCCGCGGACCTCGGTCTGTCCGCCGACGCGAGCAACCTCGCCCTGCTCACCGTCGAGCAGGAGGGTGACCTCATCCGCACGATCGGCGAGTACCCACGCGTCGTGTCGAGCGCGGCGAATCTGCGTGAGCCGCACCGTATTGCCCGCTACCTCGAAGAACTCGCGGGTGCGTACCACCGCTTCTACGGCGCGTGCCGCATCCTTCCGCAAGGCGACGAAGACGCCACCGACGTGCACCGCGCGCGTCTGGCTCTCTGCGCCGCCACCCGACAGGTCCTGGCCAACGGCCTCGAACTGCTCGGCGTCACCGCACCGGAGCAAATGTGAACGCGCACCCCGCCGGCCCCAAGCATGCCGAGCAGTTGCAGGCCCCCGGCTTGCCCGACCGTCCTGCCAGCCCCGAAGCCTTCGGTGAACTCTCACCGCAGGTGTGGCCGCGCAACGCTTCTCGCGGCGACGACGGTGAAGTGACCCTCGCGGGTGTCAAGGTCGGTGAACTTGCCGAGAAGTACGGCACCCCGCTGTTCGTCATCGACGAGGACGACTTCCGCTCGCGTTGCCGCGACATGGCCCGCGCCTTCGGCCCGGATGCCAAGGTGCACTACGCATCCAAGGCATTCCTCTGTGGCGAGATCGCACGCTGGGTCGCCGACGAAGGCCTCTCGCTCGACGTCTGCTCCGGCGGCGAACTGGCGATCGCGTTGCACGCGGACTTCCCGGCCGAGCGAATTGCCATGCACGGCAACAACAAGTCAGTCGCCGAACTGGCCGCTGGTGTCGCCGCGGGCGTCGGGCATGTCGTGCTCGACTCGGCGATCGAGATCGACCGACTCGATCGTGTCGCCGGTGAGGCCGGTGTCGTTCAGGACGTGTTGATCCGACTGACCGTCGGCGTCGAAGCGCATACCCACGAATTCATCTCCACCGCACATGAGGACCAGAAGTTCGGTTTCTCGCTGGCCGGGGGAGCGGCGATCGACGCGGTCCGTCGCGTCTTCGCTGCCGACAACTTGCGACTGGTCGGCCTGCACAGCCACATCGGTTCGCAGATCTTCGACGTCGACGGTTTCGAGGTGGCAGCGCACCGCGTGATCGGTTTGCTCCGCGACGTCGTCACCGAGTTCGGAGTCGAGAAGACCAAGCAGATTTCGATCATCGACCTCGGCGGCGGCATGGGGATCTCGTACATCCCCTCCGACGACCCGCCGCCCGTCGACGAACTGGCAGCAAAGCTCGGCCACATCGTGCGCAACGAGTCCGCACTGGCCGGATTGCCGGAGCCGACGCTTGCCGTCGAACCCGGCCGCGCCATCGCCGGACCTGGCACGGTGACGCTCTACGAGGTCGGCACCATCAAGGACGTGACGGTGGGTAGCTCGCTGACACGCCGCTACATCAGCGTCGACGGCGGGATGAGCGACAACATCCGCACGTCCCTCTACGGTGCGGAGTACGAAGCCAAGTTGGTTTCGCGAACTTCCGAGGCTGATCCCGTCGTTGCACGTATCGTCGGTAAGCACTGCGAGTCCGGTGACGTGGTCATTCGGGACACCTGGATGCCCGAGGACGTCGGGCCCGGTGATTTACTAGCGGTAGCAGCGACCGGTGCATACTGCTATTCGATGTCGAGCAGGTACAACCTGCTCACCCGCCCAGCCGTGGTGGCGGTGCGTGACGGAGTCTCACGCGTGATTCTGCGGAGGGAAACAGTGGAAGATCTGCTCAGCTTGGAGGTATCGCAGTGACGAGCGAATCGGCGCATCGCGCTATCGGTGTGGCCGTTCTCGGCCTCGGCAACGTCGGGAGCGAGGTCGTCCGGATCATTCGTGAGCAGGCCGAGGAACTCGAAGCTCGCGTCGGCGCCCCGTTGGAACTGCGGGGAGTTGCCGTCCGCCGTATCGGCTCGGACCGCGGAATTCCCGAGGAACTGCAGACGACGGACGCCGAGTCCCTGGTCGGTCGTGACGACGTCGACATCGTGGTCGAGGTGATCGGCGGAATCGAGCTCCCTCGCAAGCTGATTCTCTCTTCCCTCAACTCCGGTAAGTCGGTCGTGACCGCCAACAAGGCGCTGCTCGCGGACCACACCGGTGAATTGGCGGAGGCTGCAGAGGCCAACTCTGTCGACCTGTACTTCGAGGCCGCTGTTGCCGGTGCGATCCCCGTGATCCGCCCGCTCACACAGTCGTTGGCCGGAGACCGTGTCAACAAGGTCGCCGGAATCGTGAACGGCACCACCAACTTCATCCTCTCCGCGATGGACGAGACCGGCGCCGACTACGAAGAGACCCTCGCCGAAGCCGGACGCCTCGGATACGCGGAAGCCGACCCGACCGCGGACGTCGAAGGCTACGACGCCGCGGCGAAGGCTGCGATCCTCGCGTCGATCGCGTTCCACACCCGCGTCACTGCCGCGGACGTGTACCGCGAAGGAATCTCCACGATCACCTCCGCCGACCTGGCGTCGGCGAAGGCACTCGACTGCACGATCAAGTTGCTCTCGATCTGCGAGCGCATCGTCACGCCCAAGGGCAAGGAGCGGATTTCTGCTCGCGTGTACCCGGCGCTGGTTCCGCTCAGCCATCCGCTGGCCTCGGTCAACGGCGCGTTCAACGCCGTTGTCGTGGAAGCAGAGAACGCCGGCCGGCTCATGTTCTACGGCCAGGGCGCTGGCGGCGCCCCCACCGCTTCCGCGGTGATGGGTGACCTGGTGATGGCGGCGCGCAACAAGGTTCACGGCGGCCGCGGCCCCCGCGAGTCCAAGTACGCCAAGCTCAAGGTCGCCCCGATGGGCGACATCCTCACGCGCTACTACGTGAACATGGAGGTCGCGGACAAGGAAGGTGTGCTGTCCGCAGTCGCCGCCGAGTTCGCCAAGCACGGCGTGAGCATCTCCGTCGTCCGCCAGGAGGGCGCCGGCGCCGGCGCGCGTCTGGTGGTCGTCACTCATGTAGCAACCGACGCGGCTCTCTCCGAGACCGTGGCGGCCCTCAACGAACTCGAATTCGTCACCGCTGTGACCAGCGTGCTGCGACTGGAAGGCACTGAACAATGACCGGCATCGTCAACCCCGTCCACAAGGCATGGCCGGGTCTCATCGAGGCATACCGGGACCGTCTCGCGATCGGTGACAACTGGAAGACCGTCACCCTGCGCGAAGGTGGCACCCCGCTCCTGCCGGCCGGCCACCTCTCCGAGATCACCGGCTGCGACGTCTACCTCAAGGTCGAGGGTCTCAACCCCACCGGTTCCTTCAAGGACCGCGGCATGACGATGGCCGTCACCGACGCCTTGGCCCGTGGCCAGCGCGCAGTTCTGTGCGCGTCCACCGGCAACACCTCCGCCTCGGCCGCTGCGTATGCAGCCAAGGCAGGCATGACCTGCGCCGTGCTCATCCCGCAGGGCAAGATCGCCATGGGCAAGCTTGCGCAGGCAGTCATGCACGGCGCCAAGATCATTCAGGTCCAGGGCAACTTCGACGACTGCCTCGAGCTGGCACGCAAGACCACGGCGGAATTCCCCACCATCGGTCTGGTCAACTCCGTCAACCCGGTGCGCATCGAAGGTCAGAAGACCGCGGCATTCGAGATCATGGACGTGCTCGGCAAGGCTCCCGACGTGCACGCTCTCCCGGTCGGAAACGCAGGAAACATCACCGCGTACTGGCGCGGATACTCCGAGTACTACGCGGACGGTCTGACCACGGTCAAGCCCCGCATGCTCGGCGTCCAGGCAGCCGGTGCGGCTCCGCTGGTCAACGGCGCACCCGTCAAGGATCCCGAAACCATCGCTACCGCAATCCGAATCGGTTCCCCCGCTTCCTGGAACGGCGCTGTCGCCGCGAAGGAAGAGTCGAACGGTGCATTCCGTGCCGCCACCGACGAGAAGATCCTCGAGGCTTACCGTCTGATCGCCGCCACCGAGGGCGTCTTCGTCGAACCGGCGTCGGCAGCCAGTGTCGCCGGCCTGCTCGCCGCACGCGCAGAGGGCTGGCTCGAGCCGGGCCTGACCGTCGTGTGCACGGTGACCGGTAACGGTCTCAAGGATCCTGACACGGCTTTGAAGGGTATGCCGAACGTCGAGCCGATCGGTGTCGATCCCGTTGCCGTCGCGGCTGCCCTCGAGCTTGCATAGTGTCCGTGGATTCATCGACCACTCCGCGGAATCCGGTGTCTGACATGACTATAACCCTGCCTATCGGCCTTTCGGTGACTGCTCGCGTCCCGGCCTCGAGTGCAAACTTGGGGCCGGGGTTCGACACCCTCGGTCTGGCGTTGGGGTTGTACGACGAAATCGTGGTCACCACAACGGATTCGGGCCTTCAGATTCGCGTCGAAGGTGAAGGCGCTGCCGACGTACCTTGGGGTCCTTCGCATCTCGTGGTTCGCGCTATCGAGCGCGGTCTCGAAGCGGCCGGGGTGTGGGCCAGTGGCCTGGACGTGTTGTGCCGCAACGCGATCCCGCACTCGCGCGGGTTGGGATCCTCGGCTTCTGCGGCTGTCGGCGGACTGGCAGCAGCCAACGGTCTTGCGCGCGCACTCGATGCCGAGATCGGCTTGACGGAAGAGCAGCTGGTTCAACTCTCGTCCGAGTTCGAAGGTCACCCGGACAATGCGTCTGCCAGTGTTCTCGGTGGCGCAGTCGTCTCGTGGAGTTGCCCACCGGCCGTCGAAGGCGACGAGCCGATCTACTCCGCGGCGAAACTCGATGTCCATCCCGACATCCGTGCTGTGGCACTGGTTCCCGAGGAGCGCTCGTCCACCGCACACACTCGTGGCCTCCTGCCCGAATTGGTTCCGCACCAGGATGCCTCGTTCAACGCGAGCCGCAGCGCGCTGGCCGTCGTTGCGCTCACTGCTCGGCCCGATCTGTTGATGGCAGCCACCGAGGATCGCCTGCATCAGGCACAGCGTGCACCCGCACTTCCGCTCACGACGCGATGGATCGGGATCTTGCGCGAGGCGGGCATTGCCGCGACTGTTTCGGGAGCAGGCCCCACCGTGTTGGCGCTCAGCACAGAACCTTTCCCCGTCGAGCTCGCCGAAGCGGCGCGGGCAGACGGACTACGTGTGCTCGAATTGGACATCGCCGACGGCGTCGAAGTATCCACGACGACGGTCTGATTACTGCCTTGGTCCTGGTGATCGCCCACTACCGATCGGTAGTGAACTGACACACCCAGTCGTCCAAATTCTTGCCGGACTCAGGTTTGGACGCTATCCTGGGCTATGTCCGTACATCGTGCGCGTCAGTCGCCGGTGCATCACCAGGGGGCAAAACTCCTTCCCAATCGGGGTCCACAGTCCTTGGCATGATTCTCGCAGGCATGATTCTCACGCTTGTACCTTCTCCGAAGGTTTGAATCCTCCGCGGATCGAACACTCAGAGGTTCCATATCTCTGGGGTTCAACACACGGGGGAGTGAATCGTCGACGAAGGCGCGTTGGGCAGGTTTGCGAGCGCATGAAAAGTTTGAGGCGAGAGTTTCCGACAATCATGTGACGGCGGACAAGCCGGCAGTTCTGGACAGCAACCACGTACGGCACCACCGAGTTCGGTATTCAATCGAACTGCGGGACGAACCCTCGACTTTGCGCAGTGCGAGTGAGGGAAGGAAAGGACCTCCGTGACCGATACGGACCTCATCGCCACTTCTGCACCCGCCGGGTCGGAATCAGGCGACAATTCTCAGGCGTCATCTTCAGCATCGAACGGTGCGGTGGCGACCTCCACGAAGCGTGCCGAAACGCGCCGTGGTGCCGGACTCTCCGGCATGGTGCTCACCGAACTCCGCACTCTTGCGGGTGAACTGGGCATCAAAGGCACTTCCGGCATGCGCAAGGGCGACCTGATCGCAGCCATCAAGGAGCGCCAGGGCGGCAGCGCAAAGGCTGCACCCGCACAGAGCGAACTCACTCTCGACGACGCACCCGTTGCGCGCACTCGTGCCAAGAGCACCCGCGCCGCACGCACCGAAGCCCCCGCAGCCGAAACGGCTCCCGCGGCAGAATCCGCTCCTGCCGAGGCAGCGCCTGCGCGTACCGAATCCGCCGAGGATTCCGATCAAAGCGCACCCCGTCGTGGACGTCAGCGTCGCGGCGCCGCTCGTCGTGCAGGTTCACCCGACCAGGGTGAACTGAGCATCGAGCAGGACACTCCTTCGGCAAAGTCCGATGCGGACACCTCGAAGGCCGCCGATACCTCGAAGGTCGCCGAGACCGCCAAGGCTGAGGCTCCGGCCGAGCGTCCTGCGCGCACCGAGGGCAAGTCCGACGCTGATCAGGCTCCCGCCGAGCAGGGCAACGAGCGTCCCCGCCGCGAGCGCAACCGGGACAATCAGGGCCAGCGAGACAACCAGGGCCAGCGCGAGAACCAGGGCAACCGGGGCAACCAGGATCGCCAGGATCGCCAGGACCGTCAGGATCGCGGCAACCAGAACAACGCCGGCCAGAACAACGCCGGTCCGCGTACGGACAACCGCAACAACGGACCGGACGACGACGAAGAGGGTGGACGCGGACGCCGCGGACGCCGTTTCCGCGAGCGCCGTGGCCGTGGTCGCGACCGCGGTGAGGGTGGCGCACCCAACGATTCGCGCGAGACCGAAATCCGCGAGGACGACGTCCTTCAGCCGGTCGCCGGCATCCTCGACGTCCTCGACAATTACGCCTTCGTGCGTACATCCGGGTACCTCGCCGGTCCCAACGACGTCTACGTCTCCATGAACCTGATCCGCAAGAACGGCCTTCGCCGTGGCGACGCCATCACCGGTGCCGTCCGCGTCTCGCGTGACGGTGAGCAGGGCAGCCAGCGTCAGAAGTTCAACCCGCTGGTCCGCATCGACACGGTCAACGGCGGCGACGTCGAGGCCGCGAAGAAGCGCCCCGAGTTCAACAAGCTCACGCCGCTGTACCCGAACCAGCGTCTGCGCCTCGAGACCGAGCAGCACATTCTCACCACGCGTGTCATCGACCTGGTGATGCCCATCGGTAAGGGCCAGCGCGCCCTCATCGTGAGCCCGCCCAAGGCCGGTAAGACCAGCGTGTTGCAGGCGATCGCGAATGCCGTCGCCACCAACAATCCTGAGTGCTACCTGATGGTCATCCTCGTGGACGAGCGTCCCGAGGAAGTGACCGACATGCAGCGCAGCGTGAAGGGTGAGGTCATTTCCTCCACCTTCGACCGCCCGCCGGGAGATCACACCGCAGTTGCCGAGCTGGCAATCGAGCGTGCGAAGCGCCTGGTCGAGATGGGTAAGGACGTCGTCGTACTGCTCGACTCCATCACGCGTCTGGGTCGTGCGTACAACAACTCCTCGCCGGCGTCCGGACGCATCCTCTCCGGTGGTGTCGACTCGACGGCGCTCTACCCGCCGAAGCGTTTCCTCGGCGCTGCCCGCAACATCGAGAACGGCGGATCGCTCACCATCATCGCCACGGCGATGGTCGAGACCGGATCCACCGGCGACACCGTGATCTTCGAAGAGTTCAAGGGCACCGGCAACGCCGAGCTCAAGCTCGATCGCAAGATCGCCGAACGCCGCGTGTTCCCGGCCGTGGACGTCAACCCGTCCAGCACGCGTAAGGACGAGCTGCTCCTGAGCCCGGACGAAGCTGCTGTGCTGCACAAGCTCCGCCGCGTCCTGTCCGGACTGGACTCGCATCAGGCCATCGATCTGCTGATCGATCGACTGAAGAAGAGCAAGAACAACCTCGAGTTCCTGATGCAGGTCTCCAAGACCGCACCGGGTGCGATCGACGACTGATCGACTCGACGTCAAAGGCCCACAACCAGCTGGTTGTGGGCCTTTTGCGTGGGCGGAACAAAACCGAGGGGCAGTGCGTTGACAACTTCGTACAGCCACCCCGAGGCGTGCGAGACGCGGATTATCTGGTGAGGTACCGCATCTGGCATACTGAACGGCCGAGTCCGGTTCCGGTTCACGATGTCGATTGGCGACGTCGACCCGGCGACCATTGAAAGGGACACCATGAAGGCAGGAATCCACCCAACCTACGTAGCGACCACCGTCGTCTGCGGTTGCGGTAACACGTTCGAGACCCACAGCACCAAGGAGTCCGGACGCATCAACGTCGAGGTTTGCTCGCAGTGCCACCCGTTCTACACGGGCAAGCAGAAGATTCTCGACACCGGTGGACGCGTCGCTCGCTTCGAGGCTCGCTACGGCAAGCGCGCAGACAGCAAGGTCCCGGCCACCGAGTCCTAGCTGTTCCGCCGACGCCCGATCTGCCATGCGCAGATCGGGCGTCGGCTTTTTTGTGCCTGCACTCGGTTTGCGCGTTTCCCGGGTCCCGGCGTCGAAATACCTTCAAGCGCGCACCGTAGGAATCGAAACTCAGAGCGGAGCGAACCATGGCAGGCGCAACCCAGCCCTCGGCCATCGACGACATCTTGGCGGAGCACGCCGGTCTCGAAGCGCAGATGTCCGATCCAGCGCTGCACAACGACCCTGCCGCTGCCAGGCGCGTCGGTAAGCGGTTCTCCGAGCTCTCGCCGATCATGTCGACGTACAACAAGCTCACGGCTGCGCAGGACGATCTGGAAGCTGCGCGCGAACTCGCCGCCGACGATTCCAGCTTCGCCGCCGAGATCCCCGATCTCGAAGCCGAGGTCGCGCAGCTCGAGCAGACGCTGACCGATCAGTTGGCGCCGCGTGATCCGCATGACGGCGACGACATCGTCCTCGAAGTGAAGTCCGGTGAGGGCGGCGAAGAATCCGCGCTCTTCGCCTCGGACCTGGCCCGCATGTACGTCCGCTACGCGGAACGGCACGGCTGGCGCGTCGAGATCCTCGACGCGACGGTCTCCGATCTCGGCGGATACAAGGAAGCCACGCTGTCGATCAAGAGCAAGTCAGATACCCCGGACGGAGTGTGGGCGAGGCTCAAGTTCGAGGGCGGGGTTCACCGCGTCCAGCGAGTGCCCGTCACCGAATCCCAGGGACGCGTACACACTTCGGCCGCCGGCGTTCTGGTCTACCCGGAGCCCGAAGAGGTCGAGCAGGTCCAGATCGACGAGAGTGACCTGCGTATCGACGTCTACCGTTCGTCCGGCAAGGGCGGTCAGGGCGTCAACACCACCGACTCCGCGGTTCGAATCACGCACCTTCCGACCGGCATCGTCGTCACCTGCCAGAACGAGCGCTCGCAGCTCCAGAACAAGGCGCGTGCCATGCAGGTGCTTGCAGCCCGTTTGCAGGTAGTCGCCGAGGAAGCCGCGGACGCAGAAGCGTCGGCAGGTCGCCAGAGTCAGGTTCGGACGGTGGACCGTTCGGAGCGCATCCGCACCTACAACTTCCCTGAGAACCGCATCACCGATCACCGCATCGGATTCAAGTCGCACAACCTCGACGCAGTGCTCGACGGTGAGCTCGACGCACTTCTCGACGCATTGGGCAAGGCGGACCGAGAGGCGCGTCTCGCGGCCGAGTAGATGCAGACCATGACTGACCTCCGTCCCGCCGGGAACTCGGTGAACCGCGTGTCGGTTGAGCGTGGCAGGCTGTACCCGTGAGTCGACTTCCACTTCGTTTGGCGCTGATCGAAGCTGCAAAACAGCTCGACGCCGCAGGTGTGCCCAGCCCACGCACCGACGCCGAGTTGTTGGCATCCCACCTGCTCGGCGTCGAACGCACGCGTCTCGGGCTGATTCCGTTGGTCGATCCTGAGGTCATCGCGGCGTTCGACGAGTTGGTTGCGCAACGCGTGAAGCGGATTCCGTTGCAGCACATCATCGGAGTCGCATCGATGGGCAACATCGACGTCGCTGTCGGTCCGGGTGTCTTCATTCCGCGGCCCGAAACCGAATTGCTCATGGGTTGGGCGCTCTCGTTCCTCGAAGGTTGCGGAAGTAAGCCGCCGGTAGTTCTGGACCTGTGCACGGGATCGGGTGTACTCGCGCTGTCCATCGCCGAGGCCCGTCCAGACGCCGTCGTTCACGCCGTGGAGAAAGAGCCCGCCGCGTTGGCGTGGGCGCGTCGTAATGCTGCCGACCGCGAGGCCGCCGGTGATACACCGATCCATCTGCATCAGGGTGATGTCACCGATCGGAACCTGTTGCCAGGGCTAGAGGGCGGCGTCGATCTGGTCGTGTCCAATCCGCCGTACATCCCCGAAGGCGCGCAATTGCAGCCTGAGGTCATGGATTACGACCCGCACACCGCGTTGTTCGGTGGCGCCGACGGTCTGTCCGTCATCAAACCCATGATCAGCAACATCGCGAGGTGGCTTCGAATCGGCGGCGCGGCAGGCATCGAGCACGACGACACCAACGGCGACGGCGTCGCTGCGCTGTTCTCGGCGCGCCGGGTGTTCGGCGACGTTGCACAGCATCCCGATCTTGCCGGTCGTCCGCGTTTCGTCGTCGCCAGACGTGTCGCCACCGACGTGGAAGCGCAGCGGAATCGAACGCCCGAAGTGCAGAGTGAAAGGATGGCTGAGTGAGCACCGTGTACGACTGCAGTCAGACAGATTCCCGAACCGCAGGCTTGGCCGCCGCGAAGAACGCGCTCAAGGCCGGCCGACTCGTAGTTCTCCCTACCGACACCCTTTACGGACTCGCCGCGGACGCGTTCGACAGCGAAGCTGTCACGAGTCTGTTGCGCGCCAAGGGACGCGGGCGAGACATGCCCGTCCCGGTACTGGTCGGATCGTGGAACACCATCGACGGGCTCGTCTACAGCGTGCGCCCCCAGGCCCGGGATCTGATCCGCGCGTTCTGGCCCGGCGGACTGAGCTTGGTCGTCGAGCAGGCGCCTTCACTTGCCTGGGACCTCGGTGATACCCGCGGAACCGTCATGCTCCGCATGCCCTTGCACCCGGTTGCTCTCGAACTGTTGCGCGATGTCGGACCGCTTGCCGTCTCGAGCGCCAACATTTCGGGGCGTCCGCCGGCAACTACCGTCGAGGAAGCCCGAGATCAGCTCGGCGGATCTGCCAGCGTGTATCTCGACGGAGGCAAGGCCGAACACGCCGTTGCTTCCACGATCGTCGACCTGACCGGCAATTCACCGCGTATCTTGCGAGTGGGTGCCGTCTCGGCAGAATCCATCGCCGAGGTATTGGGCACCAGTCCGGAAAGCCTCGTAGAGGGAGTTTCGTAACGATGGTCGGCGCCGGCGGCGAGCGCGCGGGGGAATCCACGTATTGGGGACCGGATTTCGGTGAGCTTGCCACGGCGGACCCCGAGATCGCGGCTGTTGCGCTGGCCGAACTCGAGCGTCAGCGCGGCGGGCTTCAACTCATCGCGAGCGAGAACTTCACCAGCCCCTCGGTACTGGCTGCCTTGGGTTCGACCCTGAGCAACAAGTACGCCGAGGGCTATCCGGGTCGGCGTTACTACGGCGGGTGCGAGTACGTCGACGTAGCCGAGAATCTGGCGATCGACCGGGCAAAGGCACTGTTCGGCGCCGAGCACGTCAACGTCCAGCCGCATTCGGGGGCCACCGCGAATCTCGCGGTGTACGCCGCATTCGCCAAGCCCGGCGACACCGTATTGGCGATGAGTTTGCCGCACGGTGGGCATCTGACTCACGGGTCTCGGGTCAGCTTTTCGGGGCAGTGGTTCACCACCGTTCCCTATCACGTCGATTCGGCCACCGAATTGATCGACTACGACGAGGTTCGCACCCTGGCTCTGGCGCGCAAACCGAAAATCATCATCGCCGGCGCGACCGCGTACTCCCGAACCATCGACTTCGCAGCCTTCCGGTCGATCGCGGACGAGGTCGGTGCGATCCTGTGGGTCGATGCCGCCCACTTCATCGGACTCGTGGCAGGCCGGGCGATACCGTCGTGTGTTCCGTATGCCGACGTGGTCTCCGCGACGACGCACAAGGTCCTCAGAGGCCCGCGCGGCGGAATGATCTTGTGCCGCAGCGAGCATGCCTCGGCTGTCGATCGCGCGGTGTTCCCCTTCATTCAAGGCGGCCCGATGATGCATGCGATCGCTGCGAAGGCGGTTGCCTTCAAAGAAGCGTCGACGCCGGAATATCGTTGGTATGCACAGGAAGTGGTTGCCAATGCGTCGGCGCTCGCGCAGTCGTTGGAAGCTCGCGGCCTGCGCACCGTTTCCGGTGGAACCGACACGCATCTGGCGCTTCTCGATCTGCGCGCAAGCGGTGTCACCGGCGTCGACGCCGAGCGTAGGTGCGGACTGGCTTCGATCACGCTCAACAAGAACGCGATTCCGTTCGATCCGCAGTCGCCGGCCGTCACGTCCGGAATCCGCGTCGGATCCGCGGCCGTGACGACACAGGGGTTCAACAGTTCCGACATGAGCATCGTGGGGGAGTTGATCGCGCGTGCAGTCGTAGCGGATCCAGCCACCACGTCAGGGGAGGCCGAGTTGGCATCCGTTGCCGACGGCGTTCGCGAACTGGTACGGGCAAAGCCTGCCTATCCCCGCCAGACGGGTGATCTCGCGCAGTGATCACTTCGTACGAGGCGACCACGTATCTGGCACAGGGTGGCGGGGGAGCGGGTGTTCCCATCCGTGAACTGTTGCTCGTGCTGTGTACGGCGGCGGTAGTGACATACCTGGCGACTGGCGCAGTCCGGTTGTTGGCGCTGCGGTTCGGCGCCGTCGCCATACCGCGTGATCGGGACGTTCACGTCGAGCCGATTCCGCGCCTCGGTGGCGTCGGAATGTATATCGGCATGGTTGTCGGTCTGCTGTTCGCGCAGCAATTACCGGCGCTCACAAGAGGTTTCGGCTTCGGTAGTCCGGATGTGCACGCTGCGCTCGTCGCGGGCGCCGTCATCGTCCTCGTGGGCGTGATCGACGACAGGTGGGGTCTCGACGCTCTCACCAAGTTCGTGGGTCAGGTGACTGCTGCCGGAGTTCTTGTGGTGATGGGCGTCAGTTGGTTCATCATCTACAACCCGTTCGGTGGTGACGGTGGGTCCACGATCATCCTCGATCAGATTCAATCGGGACTGTTCACGGTGGCTATCGCCGTGGCGACCATCAACGCGATGAACTTCGTCGACGGTCTCGACGGATTGGCCGCCGGTTTGGGCCTCATCGCGGCCTTGGCGATCCTCATCTTCTCGATCGGTCTGCTCCACGATCAGGGCGGCGACGCGAGTGTCTACCCGCCGGCGATGATCGCGGCGGCCTTGGCAGGCGCTTGTCTCGGTTTTCTTCCGCACAACTTCAATCCAGCGCGCATTTTCATGGGCGATTCCGGGTCGATGTTGATCGGTCTCATGCTTGCCGCGATCTCCACCAGTGCATCCGGTCGTATTCCGCTCACTGCTTACGGAACCCGCGACCTGGTCGGCCTCCTCGCGCCGTTGTTGCTGGTCGGTGCCGTGATGTTCATCCCGATGCTGGACATGCTCCTGGCCGTGATCCGCCGGACGAAAGCGGGCGTCAGTCCGTTCAGTCCGGACAAGATGCACCTGCATCATCGCCTCCTGCAAATCGGACACACGCACCGACGGGTTGTGCTGGTCATCTACCTGTGGGTCAGCGTTCTGGCTTTCGGTGCCGTCGGATCCTCGCTGCTCAATCGACAGCTGGTTGTCGTTCTGGTTGCGGCCGGGTTGGTCATCGCCTTGTTCTTCACCGCGGTGCCGTCCCTGATCGATCGCAAGCAACAGCGTCGCTAGCCAAGTTTCCCGATCCATTACCCTTGGGCATCGTGACGAACACGCCGCAGCCTGTACCTGCCTCGCAACCCATCCCTGATTCGACCGCCGCCATGAAGTCGGCCGTGAAGTGGGGTGTGATGGGGCTGATCGCGCTGGCCGTGGTCGGCGCGCTCCTGGGCGGGCTCTTCGCCGGCAAGGAAGGCGTCTACGGCGCTTTGATCGGCGCAGCCGTCGGCGGCGGGTTCATCCTGTTCACGGCGCTGGGCGTGCTGCTCACAGCGAAGTTGCCTGCGCTCACGGCCGGTGCAGTTCTTCTCGGCACGTGGCTGCTGAAGATGATTCTCGCGATGGTTGTTCTCTTTGTCCTCTCGGACATGGATTTCTACAACAAGACCGCTCTCGTCCTGGTCATCATCATGTCGCTGGTCGTCGTGCTCGGTGCGGAGACATACGGCGTTCTCGGAACCAAAACTCCGTACGTCGATCCCACTCCCAGCAGCAACGTCGACGACGACGAGTAGTACTACAAGAGGTAACTAATCGGACTTCCAGGTACCCCATCTACACAATGTCGTAGATGACTTGATAAGGTTCGGTTCAAGCGAGAGCAATGGTGGGCCGAGTAACACTCAGCCGACGATGCCATGTGCTCGCAGGTGGTCGAAATTCTGACCACTGAGTCGACGAGAGTCGCCGACACCGACAGACGCCAGGCCCCTCTGGGGTTCTCCAGCTGCTGACGAATGCGCGAGTCGAACTTGTCGACTTGTAGATCGTCAATGTCCGATCGAACCGCAGTCAATGATGGCTGCGGACCGACTACGGGAGAGAACGCTGAGCGTCACCACCCTGGCCGCGGATGAATTCCATGCGCCGTCACTAGACGATTTTTTCCCGCCCTCCGTGTTGATTCACGCGGGCCCCTTCGAGCTCGACCGTCTGATGCTGATTCGTCTGCTGATGTCGGTGCTGGTCGCAGCCTTCTTCGTGATCGCGATGCGCAGCCCTCGATTGGTTCCCCGTGGGATGCAGAACGCCGCTGAGCTTGCGCTCGACTTCGTTCGTATCAACATCGCCGAGGAGATCCTGGGCAAGGAACAGGGCAAGCGCTTCCTGCCGGTCATCACGACGATCTTCTTCATCGTGGTCGCCAGCAACATGGCCAGCATCATTCCTTTCCTGAACATCTCGCCGAACGCACGAATCGGTATGCCCCTGGTACTCGCGGCGCTCGCCTACATCGTGTTCAACTACGTCGGAATCAAGAAGTACGGCTTCTTCAAGTACGTCAAGAGCAGCATCGTCGTTCCCGGCGTTCCGCTGCCCCTGCACTTCTTGTTGGTGCCCATCGAGTTCATCTCGACCTTCATCCTGCGCCCGTTCACGCTGATGGTTCGTCTCATGGCCAACATGTTGGCCGGCCACATCCTGCTGGTGCTGTTCTTCAGCGCGACGAACTACTTCTTCTTCGTGTCCGGCGGATTCCAGGCGATCTTCGGCGTTCCGTCGATCATCGCCGGTATCGCATTCACGTTCTTCGAGCTGCTGGTCATCTTCCTGCAGGCTTACGTGTTCGCGTTGCTGACCGCGGTGTACATCGAATTGGCGCTCCACGCCGACGAGCACTGACCTTTTACCTCCTCACCAGCTACACCAAGAACTGAGCCTCTTGCCGAATCCGGCAGAGGTCAACAGAAAGGGAATGGAACACCATGAGCATCGCTTACCTCGCTCAGGAAGTTGTCGAGACCAAGTCGCGCGGCTACGGAGCCATCGGCTACGGCCTCGCAGCAATCGGCCCCGGCATCGGCGTGGGCATCGTTGTGGGCAAGGCAATCGAAGGCATGGTCCGCCAGCCCGAGATGGCCGGCCAGGTTCGTACCACCATGTTCCTCGGTATTGCATTCACCGAGGCCCTCGCATTGATCGGCCTTGTCGCCGGTTTCATTTTCTAAGACAGACATGGGAGCCACCTTCGCAGTGCTCGCGGCAACAGAGGAGACACACAATCCTCTCTTGCCCGAGACATACGACATCGTGTGGTCCGCGGTTGCGCTCGTCGTAGTCGGTTTTGTCTTCTGGAAGCTCGTTCTTCCGAAGTTCCAGAAGGTCTTGGCCGAACGCACCGAGCAGATCGAGGGCGGCATCAAGAAGGCCGAAGACGCACAGGCAGAGGCAGCAGCAGCGCTCGAGCAGTACCGCGCGCAGCTCGCCGAAGCTCGTACCGAGGCAGCGCAGATCCGTGAGGAAGCGCGTACCCAGGGTCAGCAGATCATCGCTGACATGAAGGTTCAGGCGCAGGACGAGAGCGACCGCATCGTGGCCGCAGGCCACAGCCAGCTCGTCGCCCAGCGTCAGCAGATCGTCGCTGAGCTCCGCTCGGATCTCGGCAAGACCGCTGTAGACCTGGCCGAGAAGGTCATCGGGGAGTCTCTCGCCGACGACGTGAAGCGCGCCGGAACGGTTGATCGTTTCCTCAACGAGCTCGACACCGTCAGCGCTGATTCAGCCAGGAAGTGAGCAACATGTACGCAGCGAGCCGTGAAGCCTTGGCGCAGACTCGTTCTGCGCTGAGCAGTGCCCTGGGCGCCGTCTCTGCAGGAGCGGCAACTGCTGCTTCTGCTCAGGCTGGGTCCGAGCTCTTCTCGGTGGTCGAGGTACTCGACGGCCAGCGCGCTCTTCGCAGCGCGCTGGCTGACGCTTCGGCACCGGCCGCTGGTCGCCAGGCTTTGGCAGAGCAGTTGTTCTCCGGAAAGGTCGGCGCCGAGGCGCTCGCCACCGTGAAGGCAGCTGCAGGCCAGGACTGGTCTGCGGCCCGCGACTTGGTCAACTCGCTCGAACTGCTCGGACGCGAAGCTCTGCTCCGCGCCGCAGCCGATCAGAGCCAGTTGGACACCGTTGAGGACGAGCTCTTCCGTCTCGGTCGCATCGTGGCAGGGGATCCCAGCCTGGAGCAGACGCTCTCGGATCTGTCGGTTCCCGCAGCCCGCAAGCGTGAGTTCCTCTCCCGCTTGCTCTACGGCAAGGTCACTGCGGTCACCGAGGCACTCGCCGGACAGGCCGTCGGCCGGTTGAAGTCTGCACCCGCAGACACTTTCGATCAGCTGTCGAATCTTGCCGCAGCGCAGCGCGATACCACCGTTGCTCACGTTCGCAGCGCCTCGGCGTTGAGCTCGGAGCAGTCGGATCGCTTGGCCAGCACTCTTACCCGCACCTACGGGAAGCCGGTAGCAGTACACGTCGAGGTTGATCCAGAACTCCTCAGCGGCTTGGTCGTCCGGGTGGGCGACGAGGTTATCGACGGCAGCGCAGCGGGTCGACTCGCAGCACTGCGGAAGAACCTCAAGTAGTCCTTCAGCCGAACACATACTCCAGATCTTTTCGAAGACCAGACACCGAGAGCAGGAAAAACATGGCGGAGCTGACGATCTCCTCCGACGAGATCCGTAGCGCGATCGACAACTACACCGCGAGCTACTCCCCGGAGGCCTCCCGTGAGGAGGTCGGCACAGTGACCGACACCAGTGACGGCATTGCGCACGTCTCTGGCCTGCCTTCGGCTATGTCCAACGAGCTGTTGGAGTTCCCCGGTGGAATCGTCGGCGTCGCGCTCAACCTGGATGCCACCGAAATCGGTGCCGTCATCCTTGGCGATTACCAGAACATTCAAGAAGGCCAGGAAGTAAAGCGCACGGGCGACGTTCTGTCGGTTCCCGTCGGCGATGCTTTCCTCGGCCGCGTCATCGACCCGCTTGGTGCGCCCATCGACGGCCTCGGCGAGATCGAGAGCACCGAGAACCGTGCACTCGAGCTCCAGGCCGCTTCGGTGCTCGAGCGCCAGCCGGTCGAAGAGCCGCTCCAGACCGGTATCAAGGCTATCGACGCCATGACCCCGATCGGCCGCGGCCAGCGCCAGCTCATCATCGGCGACCGCAAGACCGGCAAGACCGCGGTCTGCATCGACGCCATCCTGAACCAGAAGGCCAACTGGGATTCCGGCGATGTCAACAAGCAGGTGCGCTGCATCTACGTTGCCATCGGTCAGAAGGGTTCCACCATCGCGGGCGTCAAGGCTGCCCTCGAGGAGAAGGGCGCGATGGAGTACACCACCATCGTTGCTGCTCCGGCCTCTGATTCCGCAGGCTTCAAGTGGCTCGCACCGTACACCGGCTCGGCCATCGGCCAGCACTGGATGTACCAGGGCAAGCACGTTCTGGTCGTGTTCGACGACCTGACCAAGCAGGCAGAGGCGTACCGCGCCATCTCGCTGCTGCTGCGTCGCCCGCCGGGACGCGAGGCTTACCCCGGTGACGTCTTCTACTTGCACTCCCGTCTGCTGGAGCGTTCGGCGAAGCTGTCCGACGCACTCGGCGGTGGCTCGCTGACGGCTCTGCCGATCATCGAGACCAAGGCGAACGACGTCTCGGCTTACATCCCGACCAACGTAATCTCCATCACCGACGGTCAGGTGTTCCTCGAGTCCGACCTGTTCAACAAGGGCGTTCGTCCCGCGATCAACGTCGGTATCTCGGTCTCCCGCGTCGGTGGCGCTGCACAGACCAAGGGCATGAAGAAGGTTTCCGGTTCGCTGCGTCTGGAACTGGCTCAGTTCCGTGAGCTCGAAGCGTTCTCCGCTTTCGCATCCGACCTCGACGCTGCCTCCAAGGCTCAGCTCGAGCGCGGTGCCCGTCTGGTCGAGCTGCTCAAGCAGGATCAGTACAGCCCGATCCCTGTCGAGGACCAGATCGTCTCGATCTACCTCGCCGGCGAGGGCATCTTCGACAGCGTTCCGATCGGTGACGTCCGTCGCTTCGAGAAGGAACTGCTCGAAGACCTCAAGCACTCGGCTGCTGGCGTCTACTCCAGCATCAACGGCGGTAAGGCACTCGATGCCGACAACGCTGCTGCGCTGATCGCTGCAACGAACAAGTTCAAGGAAGGCTTCATCGCATCCGACGGAAGCCGGGTCGTGAACGAGGCCGAGGCTGACGCTTTGGGCGCCGACGAGGTCGAGAACGAGCAGATCAACGTCAAGCGCAAGACCGTCAGCAAGTGACGTACGCGCCCATGACACTGCGAATTCCGAAGGGAGAGTGATTGATCGATGGCGAGCATTCTCGAATTGCGGTCTCGTATCAAGTCGGTCAACTCGACCAAGAAGATCACCAAGGCACAGGAACTGATCGCGACTTCGCGTATCACCAAGGCTCAGATTCGCGTCGCCGCGTCCAAGCCGTATGCCGAGGAGATCACGAAGGTACTCACCGAATTGGCGAGTGCGTCTGCTTCGCTCGATCACCCGTTGCTCAACGAGCGCCCGGAGCCCAAGCGGGCTGCGGTCCTCGTTGTCACCAGTGACCGCGGCATGTGTGGTGGCTACAACTCCAACGTCCTCAAGCAGGCAGAAGAGCTCATGGCTCTCCTCCGCAGCGAGGGCAAGGAGCCGGTCGTGTACGTGCTCGGTTCCAAGGGACTCGGCTACTACACGTTCCGCGGCCGCGACATCGGTGCTGCGTGGACGGGCTTCTCGCAGGATCCGGGTTACTCGGATGCAGCGAAGGCCAGCCGCCACCTGGTGGAGCTGTTCATGGCTGGTTCGGGTAACCAGGTTGCCGCTCCGAACGGTGAAGGCACGATCGAGGGCGTCGACGAACTCCATATCGTCTACACCCGCTTCGTGTCGATGCTGACGCAGACTCCCGAGGTTCGCCGTATGGCTCCTCTCGAGGTCTTCGTGTCGGAAGAGCGCATCGAACTCGGTGACGACATGCTGACCAACGGCCACGACGACGACCATGACAATGGCCCCGTCGCGGACTTCAGCTTCGAGCCCGAGCCCGAGAAGCTTCTCGGTGCTCTTCTCCCGAAGTACGTCAGCACTCGTATCTTCTCGTCGCTTCTCGATGCTGCGGCATCGGAGTCGGCAGCCCGTCGTACCGCCATGAAGGCCGCGACGGACAACGCAAACGAACTGGTGAACACGTTGAGCCGTCAGGCCAACCAGGCTCGCCAGGCCCAGATCACCCAGGAAATCAGCGAGATCGTCGGCGGCGCCAACGCGCTCGCCTCGAGCGCAGGAAGTGACTAGCACATGACCGCAGCAGTAACCGAAAACAACGGGGCAGGTTCGGCTTCGGCCGTAGCCGGCCGCGTCGTGCGGGTCATCGGTCCCGTCGTGGACGTTGAATTCCCGCGTGGCGCTGTTCCTGAACTGTTCAACGCCCTGAACGCCGAGATCACGCTTCCCTCGGTCGCCAAGACGCTGACGCTCGAGGTTGCACAGCACCTCGGTGACAACCTGGTCCGCACCGTCTCCATGCAGCCCACCGACGGCCTCGTCCGCGGCACTGCAGTGACCGACTCGGGCAAGCCGATCTCGGTTCCCGTCGGTGACGTCGTCAAGGGCCACGTGTTCAACGCCCTGGGCGATTGCCTCGACACCCCCGGCCTCGGCCGCGACGGCGAGCAGTGGGGCATCCACCGCAAGCCACCAGCCTTCGATCAGCTCGAAGGTAAGACCGAGATCCTCGAGACCGGCATCAAGGTCATCGACCTTCTCACCCCGTACGTCAAAGGTGGAAAGATCGGCCTGTTCGGTGGCGCCGGCGTCGGCAAGACCGTTCTGATCCAGGAAATGATCACGCGTATCGCTCGCGAGTTCTCGGGCACCTCGGTGTTCGCAGGCGTCGGTGAGCGTACCCGTGAGGGCACCGACCTCCACCTGGAAATGGAAGAGATGGGCGTCCTCCAGGACACCGCCCTTGTCTTCGGCCAGATGGACGAGCCGCCCGGAACGCGTATGCGCGTCGCCCTGTCCGCACTGACGATGGCGGAGTACTTCCGCGACGTTCAGGGCCAGGACGTCCTGTTGTTCATCGACAACATCTTCCGCTTCACGCAGGCAGGTTCCGAGGTTTCCACCCTCCTCGGCCGTATGCCTTCGGCAGTGGGCTACCAGCCCACGCTGGCGGACGAGATGGGTGAGCTCCAGGAGCGCATCACCTCGACTCGCGGTCGCTCGATCACCTCGCTGCAGGCTATTTACGTGCCCGCCGACGACTACACCGACCCCGCGCCGGCTACGACGTTCGCGCACCTCGATGCCACCACCGAGCTCTCGCGCCCGATTTCGCAGATGGGTATCTACCCCGCTGTGGATCCGCTGAGCTCGACCTCCCGCATCTTGGAGCCCGGCATCGTCGGTGCCGAGCACTTCCGCGTTGCCAACGAGGTCAAGCGCATCCTGCAGAAGTACAAGGAACTGCAGGACATCATCGCCATCCTCGGTATGGACGAGCTTCAGGAAGAGGACAAGGTCCTCGTCGGCCGCGCCCGTCGTATCCAGAAGTTCCTCGGCCAGAACTTCATCGTTGCCGAGAAGTTCACCGGTGAGCCCGGCTCCGTCGTGCCGCTCCGCGACACGATCGAAGCCTTCGACCGCGTCTGCAAGGGCGAGTTCGATCACCTGCCCGAGCAGGCATTCAACAGCTGCGGTGGACTCGACGACGTCGAGGCTGCAGCCAAGAAGATGGCCGGGAAGTAGTCCACGATGGCTGAGATGACCGTAGAACTCGTTGCCGTCGAGCAGCGCTTGTGGTCTGGTTCGGCGACGCTGGTCAGCGCTCAGACCACTGAGGGCGAAATCGGCATCATGCCCGGGCATGAGCCGGTCCTCGGCCAGCTGATCGAGGGCGGAACCGTGTCGATCACCCCGGTCGACGGCGAGCGTATCGTTGCTGCAGTACACGGAGGGTTCCTCTCCGTCACTGCGACGACGGTGACGATTCTTGCCGAGTCCGCGGACATGGCACAGGACATCGACGTCGAGGCAGCCAAGGCTGTCTTGGCCGAGAACTCGGGCGACCTCGAAGCGATTGCGGTCGCCAAGGGTCAGCTCCGGGCCGTCGAGCGCGCGTAAGTTACTCGAGTAAAGCCGCGACGGGAGCCGACGAACAGTGACATTCGGAATGACTGTGTTGATCATTCTGGTTGTGCTGCTCGCGGTTCTCGTCGCGGCTTTTCTGTATCGTCTGCTGGTTCTACGTCGCGGCGGTACCGCTGCACTGCTTCGTGTTCTGCCATCCCCGGGGGACAGCGGGTGGCGTCACGGAATCATTCGCTACGGCGAAAGCACCTTCGTCTTTTTCAAACTGTCGAGTCTGCGGCCGGGCCCGGACTCCAGGATTGATCGTCAAGGAATCGAGGTCGAGAGCCGTCGCTCTCCCTCGGGTACCGAATTCGACATCATGAGCGACGACATCGTCGTGGTCAAGGTCAACGACGGATCGTCGGCCTACGAAATCGCCTTGGACAGTGGAGCATTGACAGCTTTCCTGTCCTGGGTCGAATCACGGCCGGACGGGCGCGCCCGTAGGCGACGCACCGCCTGACCGGTCCCGCTCAAGCCCCGGCGCCGGGCTTCCAGAGCACATCGCCTTCAGGATTTGCCACTCTTCCCATGATGAAGAGCAGATCCGACAATCTGTTGAGATATTTCGCTGGGAGGACGCTGGTGTCTTCCGGGTTCGCATCGATGGCGGACCAGGCCGCACGCTCCGCACGCCGCGAGACGGTTCTTGCTACGTGAAGCAGGGCACCCAGGGCAGTTCCGCCGGGCAGAATGAACGAATTCAACGGTGCCAGTTGCTCATTGAGCTCATCGCACCATCCTTCGAGTCGATCGATATAGGCCTGAGTCACTCGCAGCGGTGGGTACTTCGGGTTCTCGACGACAGGGGTGGACAGGTCGGCCCCCGCGTCGAAGAGGTCGTTCTGGATCTGGCGCAGCATCGCGAGCAGATTCTCCGGGGGTGTGCCGAGGGCAACGGCCACACCGATCGCCGCGTTGGTCTCGTCGCAATCCGCATAGGCGACCAGACGCGGATCGTTCTTGGAGACTCGCGAAAAATCACTGAGGCCGGTGGTCCCGTCGTCGCCGGTCCGGGTGTAGATCTTCGTCAGGTGAACAGACATAGGGCTACGGTACCGGCGCGGTGCCGACGAGGTTGTGGCTCTAGGCTGTGAACCGTGAGTGAGCACTTTCTTGTGACCGGGGGTAACCGCCTCGAAGGTGAAGTACTGGTGGGAGGGGCCAAGAACAGTGTGTTGAAGCTGATGGCCGCTGCGCTGTTGGCCGAAGGCACCACTGTGGTGACCAACTGCCCGGACATTCTCGACGTGCCGCTGATGGCGGACGTCTTGCGAGGTCTGGGCTGCGAGGTCGAACTCGAAGACTCCGAAGTGCGGATCACGACGCCGGCCGAGCCGAAATATCACGCTGATTTTGACGCGGTCAAGCAGTTTCGGGCGTCGGTGTGTGTGCTTGGTCCGCTGGTCGCGCGTTGTCGACGCGCTGTTGTCGCACTTCCTGGCGGCGATGCGATCGGTTCGAGGCCACTCGACATGCACCAATCCGGGCTCCGCCTGCTGGGCGCGCGTAGCGAAATCGAACACGGATGTGTCGTTGCCGAGGCAGACGACCTTCACGGCGCGAACATTCGCCTGGTCTTCCCGTCTGTGGGTGCAACCGAGAACATCTTGATGGCAGCAGTGCTCGCCCGAGGTGAAACGGTGATCGACAACGCTGCACGTGAGCCCGAGATCGTGGATCTCTGCAACATGCTCAACGAAATGGGCGCCAAGGTGTCGGGCGGCGGAAGTTCGACGCTCACCATTCAAGGCGTCCGCAAGTTGGAACCGACTACGCACCGTGTCATCGGTGACCGCATCGTTGCCGCAACATGGGGTGTCGCTGCCTCCATGACCAGGGGTGACGTCCGCGTTCGCGGGGTGAACCACAAGCATCTCGGGTTGGTCCTCGACAAGCTTCGGACAGCCGGCGCGGAGGTGACTCCCGAGGTCGACGGTTTCCGTGTCATCCAGCGTGAACGGCCCAAAGCAGTCAATTTCGCGACATTGCCTTACCCCGGATTCCCAACCGACCTGCAGCCGATGGCAATCGGTTTGGCGGCGGTTGCCGAGGGCACGTCGATGATCACCGAGAACGTATTCGAATCGCGTTTCCGATTTGTCGAGGAAATGATCCGACTGGGCGCCGACGCTCGTACTGACGGTCACCATGCTGTGATCCGCGGAGTTCCAGTGCTGTCGAGTGCGCCGGTGTGGTCTTCGGACATTCGGGCAGGCGCCGGGCTCGTGCTTGCCGGGTTGGTCGCGGACGGAACCACCGAAGTCCACGACATCTTCCACATCGACCGTGGGTACCCGCGATTCGTCGAGAATCTCCGTGGACTCGGGGGAGTGATCGAGAGGGTGGGCTCCGAATAGGTTCGGTGCTCGGCGTCACACTCGGGCCTATTCGCGATTGGCGGAAAGGCTCAACTGTCTGACCTGGCCTTGGCTAGTGAATCGGTGTTGTGACCAGGCGATTTGTGAATTGATTGAAGGTTCGCGTAACTTATTCCAAGTCAGAGCGACACGGACTCCCGCCTTCACGGCGAGTGACACGAGGTTGTACGAAGTGCCTGACCAAATT